>JAUZSQ010000050.1 GCA_030949325.1 Sulfurovum sp. | reverse complement strand
TAATCTTTTTATCAAATCTTTTATCTAGCGTTCTCCCATCTTTTAATAATACATAATGTACCACACCATACCCACCAAATACTGTACTTATCTTTTCTAATTGATTCATCAAGTATTCATCATCTAAACTATATCCGATAAATAAAAAGGATTTTGTAGCCAAATTGATCTTTGAGTGTCTCAAAGGCTGTTTTGTATTTTCATTATCTGTGTATAGTGTTTCGTAGCTATCGGTAGTAAGGATAATATTGTCTTTGTTTTCAATATGACCATGTAGATGCCAAACGGTTTGTTTTTTGAGTTCATCACTGATAGATAAGGCTTGTTCTGCTACTGATTGTATGTCCCATCTTTGGGTATTATCAGAGTTGTCAGAAGCCCAATGTAAAATTTTATCATAATTCGTAGTGATAATGAGCTTTTGATTGAGTCCCCAAATAGCCTTAGCCAAATCCAAAGACTCCTCTTTGATACGCTCTCTAGTTATATCAAAAATTGCATCTAGTTTTTGAGCGTAGAGGGTTTTTGTAGGATAAAATTCTTGTATATCATCTACTATTCTAAGATAATCAACCTGAGGTCTTTTTAAAGAGTTTGTAATAATTTGAGCATCATTTGCATTGAGACCCTCAGCTAGTTGATGTAATAATCCTGTCCAATCAGGAAAAATATCTATACCATCATGATTTGTGAACAGCTTTAGAGACTCCAGCACCTACAAAGGGTATGACCTTACCTTCTGCTATCAATCTTTTTAATGTTTCTTCCATCCCCGACCCCTTAGCTTTAGCTTTATGAAACTATTGTACCTAAATCTTCACCCTATCCTCCAAAGCACGGCTAAGAGACAGCATATCAATATTGTCTAGTTCTACGCCTGTGGGTACGCCTTGGGCGATTTTGGTGAAGTGTATGTCCAAGCCTTGAAGCTTGTCTTCTATGTAGAGTATCATGGTATCTGTAGCAATGCTAGGAGGAAAGGCAAAGATGACTTCATCTACGCCTCCTATGGCATAAAAGAGATGGGCTTCATCCATATCACGCACTTGTGATATGACATAATACACACCCTTAAATTCTCCACTTTCTTCTATCGTGAGTATGTCTTTGGCTGATTGTACGATGCACAAAGTACTGCTGTCACGGTAAGGGTCTGCACAGAATACTACAGAGTTCGTCTTCGCTCATATTGTGACACTTGGTACATTTGACGATACAATTGATGGCAGTTTCTAGTGCGTGAGAGAGTTTCATACCTGCAAATCCATCGACCATCACGGCGTGATATGCCATACGAATGGCTGATTTTTTGCCAATAGTGGGTAAAGACTCAAAAGCATTGACTAGGTTTTCAAATGCTTCTATTTTATAGTGTCTCATGGGGTGCTAGTCTCTTTCATAATCCACGACTTTAGAATACTCTACCACTGTTTTAATAAAATCTACTACCTTGACATGCTCAGGGTGTGAGGCATAGGCATCGAGTCCTTTTTGCCTTCAAAGACAGTGATGATGCTTACATCCATGGCACGTTCTTCGGCTGAGAAGTTGAGTCCTATGTCTATACTTCGTAAACTAGGTACGGCACCCATGAGGTTTTCAAGCATCTGTTTGGCTTGGATAATATTGGCTTTTTTGTTCTCTTTTTTAAATTTAAACGCAACGATATGTACAACCATGGGCGACCTCACTATAATGTTTTTGAGATTATAACTAAATTATGGTAGAATTCCCAAAATTACTGCAATATAAAGGTAAACCTATGAGTGACATGAGTTATTACGAGATATTAGAAATAAACAAAGAGTGTTCAGCCTCTGAACTCAAAAAAGCGTACCGTAAACTTGCCATGAAATACCATCCCGATAGAAATCCCGATGACAAAGAAGCAGAAGACAAATTCAAAGTCGTCAACGAAGCCTATCAAGTCCTAAGCGATGAAGAAAAAAGAAGTATCTACGACCGTTATGGTAAAGAAGGACTTGAAGGTCAAGGAGCAGGTCGTGGTGGCTTTGGTGGCTCTAATTCTGATGATATTATGGATATGTTTAATTCTATGTTCTCTGGTGGAGGTGGTGGTGGTGGCTTTGGTCAACAATCACGCAAAGACCCCAATCAAAAATATGCCTTAGACTTTGAGATAGAATATTCACTCAAATTTAATGAAGCCGTCTTTGGCTGTGAAAAAACCATAGACATCACCTACAAAACCTCTTGTGGAGACTGTAAAGGCACAGGTGCCAAAGATGCCAAACTTGATGCTTGTGATTATTGTGGTGGGCAAGGGCAAGTACTCATGCGTCAAGGGCCTATGCAGTTTGCTCAGACCTGTCCCAAGTGTCAAGGGCAAGGACAGAGCATCAAAGAAGCCTGTGGAGGCTGTAGAGGCAAAGGATTCCATGAGAAAGACGATAGCGTCACTCTCAATATCCCTGCTGGTGTAGATTCTGGCAATCGTTTACGCGCACAAGGCTATGGAAATGAAGGTAAAAATGGACAAAGAGGAGACCTCTATCTTACCTTTAGGGTACAAGAAGATGCACACTTTGTGCGTAATGGCAATGACATTTATATCAAAGTTCCTGTCTTCTTTACCCAAGCGATACTAGGAGAGACTATCTCTATCCCTGCACTTGATGGCGAACTTGACCTAGAACTAGACCAAAGTACCAAAGACAAAATGCAATTCATCTTCAATGATGAAGGCGTAGTCGATGTACACAGTGGACAAAAAGGTCGCCTCATCGCACAAGTACAAATGATATTGCCAAAGAAGATTAACGAAGAACAAAAAGCCCTCTTGGAACAACTACAAGAAAGCTATGGTGTCGAAAGCCACCCTCACAAATCTGCCTTTGACTCAGCCTTTGAGAAAGTCAAAGCGTGGTTCAAGAAAGACTAAACTACCTTTTGAGACAAGATAGCCTTTGTCTTAGAAGCACGTAAATCTCCCTTGTCACAGCGTTGGTCATAAGCGATAACATATACTTCATCCTCTTTTTGTAAATAGTGCGTCTCCCCAAAGCTACTATACGCCGTGGCACCTATAGAGACAAGCACTTGCTTCGGATACTTCGATGCCTTGATATGCATTGCCATATCTTCAAGAGGTCCAAAGTCCTTTTGGGTATTCATCTTCTCTATCAGCCACCCTACGAGCTTGGTATAAAAATACGAATAGCCAAGTAAAGGAGCATCCACACCATAAGGATACAGCTTCCCCTCACGCTTGAGAAAAGAAGCAATACGATAATTGTCCATCACCCCACCTTGCTCAAAGCTATCAATCGTTATCCATTTATCACCAATACCTTTAGAGTTTGTTCCCCAAGATTTCTTTTCAGAGATTTTCTTCGCACCCTCTTTTCTAATGGTACAATCATTAAAGGTCGTAAAAGCGCTAGCCTCCAACGCTAAGACTTCAAAACCCTTGCCATACTGTATATCAAACAACACAGCAATCTCTGGTTCTACCTGCACATTGGCTTCATAGCTAGGCAAAGCCAAAGTATCTGTACCTATACAGTACAGACCCAAAAATCCCTCAGTATGAGGCAGATAAAAAGGAAAAAGTCCTTTGGGGGCATGGGCTTCCTCAGTCACAACATTTTCAAAATCTTTCAATTCACCTGCTTGTTCTAAATGATGGGCAAAATTACCTGCAACACCAAAGCACAGAGTATTTTCTAAATACATAATATTCCTTTAGGCAGACCTTTCTACACAACTCAAAGTTCCATGCCCATCATATCCCCGATTTGCTCTTTAAAGGCAAAAAGAGCCTCAACATCGTAGATACTTTAAAACATTCATCATCTTCATAAAAACCCAAAGACCTGATAGTAAAGCAGGTGTTGTAAATTCTTTGTTCTTTTCAATAAGTCGTCCTGAGAGTTGCACTAAAACTTTCTAACAGCAGGAGCATTTTTCTCTTCCGAACGCTCAATCTTCCAAACAAACAATGTAGCATACGAGACCACGAGAAGTCTTCTAAACAGAGCCATTGGAGTTTCTTGTTGCCAACTTTCAAGATTAAATCCAGAAGATTTTAGAAGTTTAAAATAGCTTTCTATTTTCCATCTATGATAATACCAAGTACCAATAGTTGTGGCTGTTACCTCTTTGGGAACATTGCTCAAAAGCATCCATTGGGCAACAATATTATTGTCTTCATCAACCAATCTCTCCACCACAAACCTTGCCTTAATACTTTTTCCTTGCTGTGAAGATAGTTTTTCGCTTACCGTCCTCGTCAAGTACTCGATTTGGTGGCATCTCTTTTTATATTTACTTCTATTTCATTGACAAATATCTTCACCTTTTGCATCTTTTTATCCACTTTATATTTAATGGTTTTAAGGTAGCTTCCTAGCGTTAATTCTTTTGCCAAATCTCCTTGTTTTACCTCTCTATCCTCGTCAGGCAGGTAAACTTTGTGATTTGATTTAGCTCGAATCAGATAGCACCAAGCATTGGCTTCATACTCTCTCATTAAGGCTACACTATCTCCTTCTCGGTCAATAATATCAACCAACTCTTTTCAAACTTATAATTTTCTCGTATGTATTTAGTTCTTTGAATCAACTCCTCTAAATGCGTCAAGTCTGTATCAATATTGCTATCATAAGTGGAGTATATCTTCTCACTTGTTGCCAAGTTTTGGGCTAAGGCACCCAAAGGATTTCCTTTCTCATCCATTGCCAATGAACCTTGCAAATCATATCCTATTTGTTTCTGCATTCCCTTTCTTATTCTTAGTCACAAGTTCCTGTTTCTTTGTATGCTTTTTATAGTCCAAATGTGACCAATCATAGGCTACCAAGGTATAGTTACCTGCTCTTTTGTTACTTTGCTCTACCACTTCTTCTATGATGGGGTCATTGAGTGAGGGAATTGTTACTTCTTCATTATTATAAAATCGCCATGACGCTTGGACTTGACTCCATCCATCAGTCTCTAATACTAGGTTCATTCCACTTTGGCTTCTATGTTTTGTATTCATCTCACCTCTTACTAACTTCTGATATCTTTTTTTAGTCTTTGATTCATGTCTTTTCTTTTACTTGAATAATAGCACTTTTTCTTTTGAGTTAGTTGTGTAGAAAGGTATGCCTTTAGGAGTATATTTGGGGATGATAATAGTTTGGAGGATAAAAAGGAGTCAGACAAACACTTCTTATCGTCAAATAAGAAATGCTAAAATACATAAAACAAGTAGAGATTAACCTGCTACAGCATCTTTGAGTGTTTTACCTATTTTAAATTTAGGTGCAGTGTGTGCTGCTTTGGTGTACATAGTATCTTTTCCTGGTATTTTACCTGTTTTTTCTGCTACATCTACAGTAGAAAATGTACCAAAACCTACCAATGAAACAGTCTCTTTTTGTACCAACGCTTCAGTTATAGCATCTGTAAACGCCTTGATAGCTCTTTCAGCAACTACTTTACTTTCGAACTCACCATTTTTTTGTACCAATTCTACAAAATCAGATTTTGTCATTCTCTTTCCTTAAGTTTAAGATAAGGCAATTATATCACAAGAAACTCTTAAATAAAGATAAAAACTTCAAAAATAATGATTTTCTACCGTCAGAGAAATATAATAGCCCTATTTTTACTACGCACTTTTCTCTATTGAGGATTAATACTTCTTATTCTTATAGC
>JAUZSQ010000049.1 GCA_030949325.1 Sulfurovum sp. | reverse complement strand
TACCAAAACCTACCAATGAAACAGTCTCTTTTTGTACCAACGCTTCAGTTATAGCATCTGTAAACGCCTTGATAGCTCTTTCAGCAACTACTTTACTTTCGAACTCACCATTTTTTTGTACCAATTCTACAAAATCAGATTTTGTCATTCTCTTTCCTTAAGTTTAAGATAAGGCAATTATATCACAAGAAACTCTTAAATAAAGATAAAAACTTCAAAAATAATGATTTTCTACCGTCAGAGAAATAGAATAGCCCTATTTTTACTATACTTTTCTCATCTTGATAACAGAATATGTGCTAACTAAAATATATTTGCTACAATACTGTAAAACTTACCTATAAAATATGAGGACTTTACAATGCACACAAATGATTTTTATATCAAAACAATCAATCTTCAAAATTATAAAAAATATGATTCTTTAGAACTTCACTTTAAAAATAGATTCACACTTGTTATCGGAGAAAATGGCAGTGGGAAAACTTCTGTTCTCGATGCTATTGCCACGCTTCTGAGGATACTTACAAGTATTTAAAGATATATCATCAGCTCAAAAGACATTCTATTACAAAAAGAGATATTAAAATAGACATTATTGATAAAGATAATAATATTTCAGTGCATTATAATACTCCTGTCATTATTGAAGGAATGTGTATTTTAAATAAAGAAGAAGTCTTTATTAAACGAATACGACAAAATGCAGGATATACTACAGCAACCAAATTACCCAAAGATGAAAATATATTATTGTTAAAAAAAGCTCGTTTATTTGAAGCAGACCCTAAGCAATTACTCCCTATTCTCTCTTATCACGGTACGGGTAGATTATGGGAACAAGAAAATAAAAAAACCTCTTCTATGGAAAATCTTAGCCGTCTTGATGGATATAAAGATTGTTTAAGTAGTAAATCAAATTATAGAAATCTTAAAACATGGTTTGCCAAAATGGAATTTAATGCTTTTCAACTTTCTAAAAAAATTCCTATCTTGGAAGTGGTAAGAGATACAGTAAAAGAAATGCTCTCTATGCTAACCAAAAAAGAAATAGAACTTTTTATCTATCGTGAGGGTGATTTAGAAATTAAATATAAAGATGAAGAAAGAAGAGAAAAAGTTTCAAATTTGAGTGATGGATATAAAAATATGATAGGTATCGTATCTGATATAGCCTATAGAATAGCAATATTAAACCCTCATTTAGGCATACCTTTCTACACAACTAACTCAAAAGAAAAAGTGCTATTATACAAGTAAAAGAAAAGACATGAATAAAAGACTAAAAAAAGATATGAGAAGTTAGTAAGAGGTGAGATGAATACAAAAACATAAAAGCCAAAGTGGAATGAACCTAGTATTAGAGACTGATGGATGGAGTCAAGTCCAAGCGTCATGGCGATTTTATAATAATGAAGAAGTAACAATTCCCTCACTCAATGACCCAATCATAGAAGAAGTGGTAGAGCAAAGTAACAAAAGAGTAGGTAACTATACCTTGGTAGCCTATGATTGGTCACATTTGGACTATAAAAAGCATACAAAGAAACAGGAACTTGTGACTAAGAATAAGAAAGGGAATGCGAAACAGATAGGGTATGATTTGCAAGGTTCATTGGCAATGGATGAGAAAGGAAATCCTTTGGGTGCCTTAGCCCAAAACTTGGCAACAAGTGAGAAGATATACTCCACTTATGATAGCAATATTGATACAAACTTAACGCATTTAGAGGAGTTGGTTCAAAGAACTAAATACATACGAGAAAATTATAAGTTTGAAAAAGAGTTGGTTGATATTATTGACCGAGAAGGAGATAGTGTAGCCTTAATGAGAGAGTATGAAGCCAATGGTTGGTGCTATCTGATTCGAGCTAAATCAAATCACAAAGTTTACCTGCCTGACGAGGATAGAGAGGTAAAACAAGGAGATTTGGCAAAAGAATTAACGCTAGGAAGCTACCTTAAAACCATTAAATATAAAGTGGATAAAAAGATGCAAAAGGTGAAGATATTTGTCAATGAAATAGAAGTGAATATACGAAGAGATGCCACCAAATCAGTACTTGACGAGGACGGTAAGCGAAAACTATCTTCACAGCAGGAGAGAGTATTAAGGCAAGGTTTGTGGTGGAGAGATTGGTTGATGAAGACAATAATATTGTTGCCCAATGGATGCTTTTGAGCAATGTTCCCAAAGAGGTCACAGCCACAACTATTGGTACTTGGTATTATCATAGATGGAAAATAGAAAGCTATTTTAAACTTCTAAAATCTTCTGGATTTAATCTTGAAAGTTGGCAACAAGAAACTCCAATGGCTCTGTTTAGAAGACTTCTTGTGGTCTCCTATCCTACATTGTTTGTTTGGAAGATTGAGCGTTCGGAAGAAAAAATGCTCCTGCTGTTAGAAAGTTTTTAGTGCAACTCTCAGGACGACTTATTGAAAAGAACAAAGAATTTACAACACCTGCTTTACTATCAGGTCTTTGGGTTTTTATGAAGATGATGAATGTTTTAAAGATCCTACGATGTTGAGGCTCTTTTTGCCTTTAAAGAGCAAATCGGGGATATGATGGGCATGGAACTTTGAGTTGTGTAGAAAGGTATGCATTTAGGCAAGAAAGTAATAGCAAAAACTTCTGGTGTCGTTTTGATTGATGAGATAGATTTACATTTACACCCAAAATGGCAAAAACAAATCCCTAATCTTCTTCTCTCGTTGTTCCCAAAAGTACAATTTATAGCCTCTTCTCATTCTCCTTTTATTATTCAATCTATGGAAAGGAACAGTATTATCAAACTAGATGAAAGCTCTGAAAGTCTTTCTGTTGATGCACGAGAACTTAGTATAGAAGATATTGCCGAAGATATTCAAAAAATAGAGTTACCACAAATGAGTAAGCGTAAAAAAGAGATGCTAGAAGTAGCTAAAGAATATTTTGAAAAGTTAGACCTACTAGAAAAAGGTGAAAAAACAGAAGAAGAGATAGATAAGATAAAAAATAGGCTAGATGAAGTTACTGCAATATATGATGATAATATGGCTTATGTGGCATTCATTGAACGCAAAAGACTGATTTCTGAAAGTAAAAGATGAGACCTGTCAATAGAGGTGGAATACCTAAAAAGGAAGATGGAACAGATAAAGTTTATACGCATTATCGTCAAGCTAAAGATGATTTGATAGAGAGATTAGGTTCTTTTTGCTCTTATTGTGAAATGAATGTAGAAAATCAAACTGATGTAGAACATGTTTCTCCCAAAAGTAAAAATCCTACTTTAGAGAAAGAGTGGAGTAGTTTTTATTAGGCTGTAAGGCGTGTAATCAACTTAAAGATAATAACAATGATACTAGAATAGGCTACGTCTTTCCTGACATAGAGAACACCTCTTTTATATGAATATTCTATTAGTGGTATAAAAGTAAAGATGATTTAGAGCAATGCACCAAAAATTTAGCCACTGCAACTTTTAACCTCGTTCAACTCAATAGAAAAGTTAATACCTTTCATCAAACTGATGATAGAAGAAGAGCAAGAAATAATTCTTGGGAAAAAGCACACATGGCATTAGAAGATTTATTAGAACTACCTAATACCCCAGCCATGATTAGAGCTACAGCTAGGTCTTGTCATGGTTTTTTCTCAATGTGGATTCAAATTTTTAAAGACCACCCAGAAGTAAAAAAGGCTATCTTAGAAAATGTGTGTGGTACGGCTATGGAGTGTTATGATGAAAACTTTAGTCCTAAAGAAGATTTCATATTACGAGCCTAATACTTCTTATTCTTATACC
>JAUZSQ010000048.1 GCA_030949325.1 Sulfurovum sp. | reverse complement strand
TACATCCTGATAAAACAAGAGTCTTCTCGTTTGGTAGATTTGAAAGAGGTAACTCTCAAAATCAAAATCGTAAAGCCAATACATTTGACTTTTTAGGTTTTACTCACTTTAGTGATAAAACAAGAAAAGGATACTTTAAAGTAGGGCGAAAAACAGCAATGAAGAAATTTAGAGCTAAAATAAAAGAGTTGAATATTTGGTTAAAACAGATAAGAAACTTAGTCCCTACAAAAGAGTGGTGGAAAATACTACAAGCTAAACTAAGAGGACACTTTCAATACTATGGAGTAAGTGGAAACTTCCCATCTATTAAAAGGTATTACTCTTTAGCTTTAAAAATGGTTCATAAATGGTTAAATCGTAGAAGCCAGAAGAAAAGTATGAGTTGGAGTAAATTATATAATTACTTAACTCTATACCCACTTCCACAACCAAGTATAAAACATAATTTCTACACTTTATCTCATGAGTTTGTGAGTTAAATTGAAGAGCCGTATGAGGGAAATCTTCAAGTACGGTTCTGTGAGGGGCATTCTGCACCTCCGAAATATTAAATTAAATAAAAAGGAGGGTGGCGATGTCTACTCTACAAGAGGACTATACATGGAAGTTAAAGAGACAGAAGAGGTATCAAATCACCTAACACCTGCACTAGATAAAATTTATCAAAATTTGTAAAATTAAAATAGTATTGAATTTTAGATATAATGAGTAAAATTACAATCAAAGAGTAAATTATGGTTACAAAAGAAGATTTAGCAAAAGCAATTTTAGATTTAGGTGTAAGCATGGATAAAAGACATGCTAAAACAGAAGCAACTGTTGAAAAAGTAGCTAAACTAATTGGAAATATATCAAATAATCAAGGACATATTGCAGAAGAATTTTTCTATAATTCAATCTCAGCCAATCCAACACTAAATGGCATTGACTATGACTTTACAGATAAAAACATCACAAGAAAAAAGATTTGGTATTGAAGATGAATTTGATATGGTTTTAATTAATGGTAAAGATGTAGCAATCATAGAAACAAAATATAAAGCTCATTCAAAAGATATTATAAAATTAGTTACTAAAAAACTAGAAAACTTTAAAATATTATATCCAGAATATAAAGACTATTCGCATCATTTAGCCCTTGCTAGTTTTCATATTAATGATGATGTAAAAAAAAGAAGCAAAAAACAACAATGTAATACTCCTTCAAAGAAAAGGCGACTTGATAGAAACGATATAAGCATTACTACAAGAAAAGGACAACAAAACATTATACAAGAAGAACAAAAGTAGATAAGTCCTAAAATAATAAGTAGGGTCTATCGCATATTAATAATGATTCTATAAAATCTAAGTCTTTAGATATTACAACTCTCTTTTCATTGACAGATATATCATTTATTTGGCTGTCTTTAGTCTTGTTTGCATCTGGTAAATCCAAAGTATGTATAGTATCATAACCTTTGTATACAAAAAAATCTGAAAGTTTTTTAGGAAGTTGTGCATCTAAAAGAAATTTCATTAAGCTCTTTGTAAGTCCTCATAGTCTTCTAGAATTTCTGCTTCACTCATGCCACTACTGAGTAGTTGTAAAATAAATTCTACAGAATATCTAAGTCCACGAATGGATGGCTTTCCATGTAATATGTCTACATCAATACTGATTCTGCTTAATAGATTCTGCATTATTTGTCCTTTGTAAAATTATCTCTTACTCACAGTCCCATAAAGCGATGCTCAATATATTAGATAAAGATATCAAGATTGTTTTTGCACATAAATTTTTAGATAAACATAAAAAGAGTGAAATAAAAGCACTTCAGGAGGTATTGGAAGATGATAGTCTTTTTACCCTAATAAATCCATACCAAATTAGACAACAAGCCAAATTGCTCTATAATTAGGTATCTTTTAACGAAGAAGTGACACCCAAATTGTTTCACCCATTTGGTGCAACTTCTTCAATTATGACGGAGATATTATGACACAAACAATCTTAAATCTTGGATTCACATCATAAGCGAATACCCACAAGCAGATTTGCTATAGTAAGTGCCTAACCAAAATTAATGACATAAAACTGGATTGAAAATGCTTAGAGAAATATATGAGATATATAAGCCTAAAACAAGAAGTAATACAGCAATTACAAGAAGTTATAAAAACAAATAAAAACATAAGAGTAGAATGAGAGCTCAAGCACTTCTATTGAGTAATCAAGGGAAAAAAGTTCAAGAAATAGTAGAAATAATTGGATATTCACAAAGAACACTCTATCGGTGGTTTGATAGATTTAATCAAGATAATATAAGTACAGTTCATGAGTTGGCAGGTAGAGGGAGAAAGCCTAAATTAACAATAGCTAAACATGAGTCTTCAATCAAGATGTATATAAAAAAACTATAATGTAAATGAGATTCTATTAGCCTTAGAAAAAGAGTTCACTACTCTTGAGGTAAGCAAACGAACTTTAAAAAGATTTTTTAGAAAGATTGGTCTTAGCTATAAGAGAGCTAAAAAGGTCATTATGAAAAATAGTAAATGGAAAAACTATTTCGATAAGTTTATTCAGCTTAAAATGCTTAGAGAATGGGTAAAAGAAGGACTTTGTGAACTCTCCTTTTATGATGAAAGTGGTTTTTCACTTAATTCAAATATTCCGTATAGATGGTCGGCAGTTGGGACACCTGCACTTATCCCATCAATAAGATTTACAAAAAGAATTAATGTACTTGGATTTCTTAATACAGATAAAAAAAGTGTATTTTATAAAATGCTTACTGGAAAAGTTGATACTGATGTTGTTATAGGTTTTTTTGATGAATTTGCTAAACAAATTAAAAAACAACTATCTGTGTATTAGATAACGCCTCAACTCACACTAGTAAAAAGTTTAAAGCTAAGCTTCAAGAATGGAAAGAGTTAGGACTACATATATTATACTTACCACCTTACTCCCCAGAGCTAAATCCTATTGAGATGCTCTGGAGAGAAATGAAATATACATGGACGGATTTGAATGCTATGGACTCATTTGATAACTTTCATGAGCACATTAAAAAATGCTTGATGGCTTCGGTTCAGAATATGACATTAATTTTGGTTAGGCACTTAACTAACAAGAAGAGTTAGATACACTTGAGCAATCACAACAAAGCTAAAGGGTACAAATGAAATACAATCAACTAACTCTTCAAGAGAGATATTATATCGAAATAGAGATGAAAGGTGGAGCTTCCCAAAACAAGATAGCAAAAGCACTTAATCGCTCACAAAGCACTATATCAAAAGAGATAGCAAGAAATAGAGGAGGCAGAGGCTATAGGCATAAACAAGCCAATAACACTGCAAATCAAAGACATCAAGATAAAGCAAAGAGCATAAAACTAACAGATAATATTGTGTAGTTTATTCACGATGAACTCTATGCAAATCAAAGCTCACCAGAACAGATAGCAGGTAGACTCAAAAAGATGTTTGACATATCACTTCATCATGAGACTATCTATCGCTACATACTGCAAGATAGAGCAGATGGTGGAGAGTTATATCTTCAGCTCAGATACAAGCAAAAGCCCTACAGAAAAAGATACGGCAGCAGTAATGGCTGTACAAATAGTGCAAAGGGAATACCAAACAGGGTAGATATAGACCAAAGACCCCAAGAGGTCAACGATAGACTAAGAGTTGGTGACTGGGAGGCTGATACAGTCATAGGAGCTCATCATAAAGGGGCTATGGTTACACTTGATGAGAGAGTATCTAAATTGAGACTAGCACTTCCTCAAATAGGTAAGTTTGCAATAGAGACAAAAGATTCAATTATTGAGCTTTTAAAGCCATTTAGTGAGTTTGTTAAAACTATCACATTTGATAATGGTAAGGAGTTTGCAAAGCATATGGATATAGCAGATTCACTTGAGTGTGACACATACTTTGCTAAGCCATATCGCTCTTGGGAGAGAGGGCAAAATGAAAATGCTAATGGGCTTCTGAGGCAATATTTTCCAAAGGGAATGGAGTTTGTAGATATAGCTAGAAAAGAGGTTATTGATGCAGTTAATAGGCTAAATTCACGACCTAGAAAGTGTCTCGGATTTGCCACCCCTTATGAAGCTTTTATGGAACTCACAGGTTTAGATGCTAAAATTATGGTTAAGGGTATTCGCTTATGAGTCGAATCCGCCAATTTCAAACTCGAATCAACTAACGAAAATTAACATTAAGACGAGTGTAGCAATCCTTGGCGAATACCTAAAAGGTATGGGCTTTGAGAGACTTTGCAATAAAAACTTACCAATCTCAAACCAGCATAGAGCCTACACTCCCTTTGAATTTATCTATCCTCTAATATTATCCCAACTTCATCATCCAAAATTAAAAAAGACCTATATTCAGGGCTTTAAAGCCTTTTAAAATATTTTCAACTGTACCACATCTATATTATTCTATAAAAGTTTTAGTAACATCTCCTGCTCCGTATTTAATCTCAAGTGCATCTGTAAATCTCTTTTTGCTTCTCATTTAATTCCTGAACTTTGTCCCATATAGAGTGTTGAGCCATCTTTACACTTCACTCTTTTGGTAGTAATCCTTTTTGATTTCTCAGAATATGCCTTATCTATGTATCCCAACTATAGTGAATACCTTTGTTTAGGTTTGTACCTTATTGTATGGATAATACTATAAGCTAAAAGAGAATAAAGAGATGCCCATCTACTCTAGTCTGTGTTTGATGAAGTATAGGTCTTAATCCTAATTCAGACTTTAAACTCTTAAATACTGATTCTAAATCAGTAAGTGTTGTATATGTTTTCCATAGAGTCTTCTCATCCATTGTTTGGTTATTGGTTCTAAGACAATAGATACCATTAATAGCACTTTTATTATCAAGTGTCTTCTTCTCACTCCAAGTTATATCTGTTGCATTATAGCTATCTGGGTCTTTAGTGACAGTAGTTGAATAGTATTGAGGATATAGATGGATATTTCTCTTTGAGCCTTCCTATGGTCTCTATCACCTTATCATAAGCCTTAGTTCTTCTTTGAGAGAGAGTCCATCTTTTAAATATTGTAGCTTCTCTATAAAAAGAGTTTGTACTCTTTTGCATAGCTTCCTCTTTAGCACTCTCTAGCAGTGAGAGTGTATAAATAACTCAGTCTCTTTAGTTTCTTCATTGACAACCTTCAT
>JAUZSQ010000047.1 GCA_030949325.1 Sulfurovum sp. | reverse complement strand
CTTATAATAATTTTGCTCTTTCCTTTTTTTATAATCTATAATATTAGTGTCACACCATCTGCTACCTCCTCCTGCGCCGATCATGTAATAATAAGGAAATACGAATACCCGCAATAAAAGGTGTACGATCTCCCAGTATAGTGCGATATTCCAATATAAGATGTGATGCTCTGGACTGACTTTTCCTGCATTAATACGCTTAATCAACCAAATCATAAGACCAATACCAATAATAATATGAAAACCGTGAAGTCCCGTCATTGTAAAGTACATTCCAAAGAATAACTTTTGACCAAATGGCAATGCAGATTCTGCTAAAAGTTGGTCATGCATCAAGAAGATACCATGATTATACTCAGCTGTCCACTCAAAGCCTTTAATCACAAGAAAGGCAATAGCCAAGAGTATCGTTGCCCATATCATAAGCTTCGCACCTTTAACATCGCCTGTTCTCATTTTAAGTAACCCTAGTCCCATAGTCAGTGCAGAAACAAGAAGAATCACGGTGTTGGTTCCACCAAGAAGTCTGTTTAAAGAGGCAGAAGCATCTATAAAATCTTCGGGGTGCAAAGTATTATAATAAGCAAGTGCCATAAACATTGCACCAAACATTAATACTTCGGTAAACATAAATAGCCAAAAACCTAGTTTTCCACCATAAAAGTCACCTTGCCAACCTTGAACTTCATATTCATTACCATCGCGATCCGTCGCGATTTCTGGTATATATTCATGTGATGACATTAGTCTATCCTTCTCATTGTTTCATAATCAAATTTAACCACTGGCTGACCATTATGATATTCATAAGGTTCGAAATCAACATAAGGTACTTTAGAGTGATTTTCTAAAGGCGGTGGAGATGAAGGCATGTGCCATTCTAATGTGGTTGCATTCCATGGATTTGTTCCAGATGGCTCACCTTTTGTCCAACCTTTGTAGAAAACGACAAACATATAGATGAGACCTGTAATAAACATCACAGCACCAAAAAAGGATATTTGGTGATAGATTTGAAACTCTGGTAAGTAATCAAAATAACGACGAGGCATACCATAGTACCCTGCAATAAACATTGGGAACCATAGTATATTAAAGCCTATAAATTGTAAATAAAATGATATTTTTCCCTGTGTTTCATTATACATTTTCCCTGTGATTAATGGGAACCAGTAATGAAGACCTGCAAAGAATAAGAAGACCACACCACCAAGCATTGCATAGTGAAAGTGAGCCACGGTATAGTAAGTATCTTGTAAATGAATATCCACACCAATCATAGCAATAGTAACCCCTGTAAGACCACCAATGGTAAAGGTAATAATCGTTCCTAAAGCCCATAACATTGGCGTAGAAAGAATAATTTTACCTTTGTACATGGTAGCTACCCAGTCATAGAATTTTACACCTGTTGGAATAGCAACAAAGAATGTCAAGAATGAAAAGATTACTTTTGCCGTATCTGCCATACCTGATGTATAAAGGTGGTGACCCCAAACAAGATAACCAATACCTGCAATAGATGCAGATGAGAGTGCAATTGAACGGTATCCAAATATTGTTCTTCTTGAGAATGTTGGAATAATTTCAGACATAATACCAAATGCTGGTAAAATCATAAGATAAACAGCAGGGTGAGAATAAATCCAAAAGAGGTGCTCAAACAATACTGGGTCTCCACCTTTAGCAGGGTCAAAGATACCAATACCGAAGTATTTTTCCATAATCGCTAGGATGAGTGTAATACCGATAACTGGCGTTGCAAGAAGTTGAATCCATGCCGTAGCATAGATACCCCATACAAAAAGAGGCATTTTCCAAAAAGTCATACCCGGTGCTCTAAGTCTATGAATCGTAACGAGGAAATTAAGTCCTGTAAGAATAGAAGCCATACCAAGGATAAAGGCAGCCACGAGTGTAAAGACTACGTTGGTATTGGTATTGAGAGAATATGGAGCATAAAATGTCCAACCTGTATCAGCAAAACCAGCATCAGTAAAGAGTGAGGCAAGTGCAACAATACAACCCAAAATATAAAGCCAAAAAGTAAACCAGTTCAATCTTGGGAAAGACACATCTTTCGCACCAATCATAAGTGGCATAACAATATTACCTAAAACTGCTGGTACCCCAGGAATAATAAAAAGGAAAATCATAATCACCCCATGCAAAGTAAATGCTTGGTTAAATGTATCTCCATCTATAAATTGTGCCCCTGGTGCAAACAATTCTAAACGCATTAAAAATGCCGTTGCCACAGCAACAAAAAAGAACGTAAACATCACAGCTGCATACATAAGACCTATTCTTTTGTGGTCAATCGTAAGCATCCACTGCATGAATGTACTTTTTGGGTGCCCTATGGCAGTGTGTGTTTCGTCAAAATAACTTTTACTCATCGTTTTTCTCCTTTTTATCTGGATGATTCTCATCATCTCTGTTACTCGTTTTTACTAAATAAATGAAAAAACCTAACATAATTGCCAACATAATCGTAGCGCACTACTTTTTCCCATTTAAAGATATATTGCTTGGCTTTTGGGTCATACGCAAAGCAATATAGTAAGTTCTTTGCTATGGTTGGTCCCACTTTACCTTCACCTGCTTCCATCAGTGCCATCTTGACATCAAAGGGAAGTTGTTCGATACCATTGAGGTAACGGGTTACTTTTCCTTCAGGAGACAGCATAATCAATGCCCCAGGGTGTATATAATCTACCACACCTGCTTCGGATACTGTCTTTGCATAAGAGAAGCCTACCAAATCTGACAAAATACCAGAAGAGTTATTTTCACCTATGACAAAGTGCCAAGCATCAGCGACAAAGTCTCGTTGAATAGCATGTAACATATTTTTGCGTTTTGCTGCTGCGAGTTCATAGCCTTCATCTTCAGCAAAACCGATAGTCAAGACTTTGTAGTCAAAGTTTTCGGCTAAGTCCAAACGTGTCAGCATCTTTGCCATATCATTGAGTTGTGGGGTACAGATACCTGCACAGCGAAAGTAATTTAAAGAAATCATAGGGGTTTCCCGTCCATGAGTTTTTTTAAGGTTACACTCTCCCCTTTTTCATTAATAAAAGTTAAATCTAGGGGAATCATGTTGCCTAACTTTTCATTAATTCCGAGCTGATTTGCTTCTACTCCTAATGCCAAGAATAAAAGTATCAAAATTTTTCTCATTTACGCTCCCTATACTAAAATTATCTATTTAAAAAAAATAGTCCCAATATTTTAAGGAATACTTACTTAAAAGATAATGAATTCTTATGATATTAATTGTTTTGACCCTCATTTGTAGCGATAATCTATGCTTTTCCCTTGGCACTCTGTATTGAGTGTATATATTGATAATCTATACTTATACCAGATTCATGAGATAAGTGAGGAATAAGTCTCTCTAGCATCCCTTCAAAGTCCTCAAAAAGGTAATTTGCCATCGACCCAGGGATGGGGTTAATCTCATTGAGGAGTACTTCACCATCGACCACAAAGAAATCACAACGCATGATACTTCCCCTAAATAAAGGGTCATAAAGTTTCTTGAAGTTCTCTTGTATCTTCAGGACTAATGCTTCTGAAATATCAGCTGAAAGTACTTGAGAATCTCGTGAAAAGTCCATATATTTTTTTTCAAAATCTAAGAATTCTTCTTTTTGTGGTTCTTCCACGATAGAAAGTTCCCAATCATTTGTATAACACCCTGCTTGATTATATTCTTTGACACCCTCTATAAAAGGCTCTATAATCACATCAGAATCAAATTCAAAAGCTACATCCAAAGCATAATCAAGCCCAGAAGCCTCTCGTACAATGCTTACCCCAATACTAGACCCCAAACGTACAGGCTTGATAATCACAGGATAGTCCATAGAAATTTTTCGTTCATCCCTAGCACAAAGATGCTCATACGCTACACTTTTCACCCCTAAACTCTCTGCCAAAAATTTGGTATAAAGCTTGTTATAAGACAAAGCAGACGCTTCCATACGTGGAGAGATAAAAGGTACGTGATAAAACTCCATCATAGAAGCTATCTTACCATCTTCTCCATCTCGACCATGAATGAGATTGAGTACTACCTCACAATCGATAGACTTAGTACCAAATAAAGTATCTACAAAAAATCCACCCTGCTTTAAACTCAGTACTTTAGACTTTTTATACTCACCTGATGAAAAAAGTTTAGCATTTATCTTTTGAGTATCAATGAAATAAAATTCTCGTTCCCCACTCACAAAGATATAGCTAATTTGCGTATTTTTTAAAACCTTTTTCATAGTAATGGCAGAGACGATGCTTATTTCATGCTCAAAGCTTGAGCCTCCAAAAAGTATGGCTATATGCATCATGAGTCCTTAAGCATTTTGGCAAATTGGGCAAAGATATACGCCGATTCATGAGGTCCGGGAGAGGCTTCGGGGTGATGCTGTACAGACATCGTAGGAGAATCATTATACTGTAATCCCTCAATCGTATTGTCAAAGAGATTGGTATGTGTCACAGTAGCTACTTCTGTTACGCTATCAGGGACATTATAATTATGGTTTTGTGCTGTAATTTCTACTGTCCTAGTTTTCGCATTCATCACAGGATGATTGCCTCCATGATGACCAAATTGTAATTTGTAAGTCTCATAGCCATGGGCAATAGACAGCAGTTGATGTCCTAAACAAATACCAAACAATGGTACTTTATGGGCGATAAGCTTTTTGATTTTGGCTTGTTCGTCTTGTAATATCAAAGGGTCACCTGGACCATTGGACAAAAACACCCCTGCAAATTCTTTTGCATCTATTTTCCTAATAATATCCTCAGCCGACATAGAATTAGGTACTACCGTCACTTCCATCCCTGCATGGGTCAATTCATTGAGAATATTACGCTTGACTCCAAAATCCAATGCGATAATCTTGCTCTGAGTCTTAGGCTTTTCATAAGAAAAAGTATCGGTAGAATATCTTGCTTCTCTATGCACATAAGACATTTTAGTACTAACTTGTTCAATATAGTTAATCTCTTCAATTGCTGGACTCTTGTTCAAGAGTGCTTTGAGTGCTTCTTTGTCATGAATTTTCGTTGAAGCTACCATCATCATAGCCCCTTCAACTCTAAGCATTTTGGTAATAAAACGTGTATCAATCTCACAAATACCCAAAACACCATTTTGCTCTAAAAGTGAAGCCAAGGTCTCTTCGCTTCTAAAGTTAGACGGTCTCTCTTGATAGGAACGTACAATAATACCTTTACAATACGCTCCTTGGCTTTCCATATCTTGTGCATTACATCCTACATTGCCAATCTCAGGCATGGTAAAAGTCACAAATTGTCCTGCATAAGAAGGGTCAGTTACAATTTCTTGATAGCCTGTGAGAGAAGTATTGAAAACCACTTCTCCTACAGCTGTACCCAAAGCTCCAAAACTTTTGGCTTCTAACATCATACCGTTTGCAAAATACAAGGAAACCTTTTTCAAAGAGACCTTATTCACTATAACATTCCTCTTTTAGACAATTCTTCTTGGTAATATCTCTCATATAAAAGCTCATAATCTTGAGAACCAAGAATGACCTCTTTGGTCATACCCTTAATCTTCTCATATACAATCGTATCAATAGCATCATAGGCATCAGAAAAGGCTTTAAAGGCTTTAAAGATGACATTTTTGATTTGGTTTTCATTGACCGTATATTCTGCCAAATAATTCTCATATAACTCATCGAGAATTAAGTGTGCCAAATCATTGTAACGGTCATCATAATTCATAATCACCCCTGCTTCGGGTGCCATTTTCTTTTTAATCATAAAAAATAGTTGTCTCTCATCTACATGCTGAAACTCTATTTCATCATTGTTATCATCTAAAATATCTTTGATTTTTTCATCTAAAGCGTGTTCTCTTGCCAAATTCTCATCAATAATTTTCTTACATGCTTCAACTACAGCTTCTCTACCCTTGGGCAAAGTAATAAAAGGTGCATTGGCTAAATCAATACCAATTTTAGTAGCTACATATCCTGTTTGTTGTGGTTTTAATCTCATGATGACCCCTTTATTATCTAATTATCGTATCTTCACGTTCTGGACTGGTAGAAATAATTCCCATCTTCGTCCCAATCATCTCTTCTAGTGCTTCTATATAGGCTTTTGCCGTATCAGGTAAGGCATCGAAATCTCTTACACCTTCGGTCTTATCCCAACCCGCAAAAGATTTATAAATCGGTGTAGCCTCTTCGAGGTCATACGGCACATAGTTGATTTCTTTGCCCTCTACTTCATACGCCACACAGACTTTGACTTCTGCAAAACCATCAAGGACATCAAGCTTCATCAAAGAGACTTGATCCACACCATTGACACGCACAGCGTGACGCATAGCCACAGCATCAAACCAACCACATCTTCTAGGTCGCCCTGTAGTTGTACCAAATTCATGCCCATTCTTACGTAACAAATCACCCTCTGCTCCAAAGTCTTCACTAGGGAAAGGACCATTTCCTACACGCGTACAATAGGCTTTGGCAATACCTGTGACTTTGCCCAAGTCTTTGGGATTAATCCCCAAGCCCGAACACGCACCTGCACTCACCGTCGTAGATGAAGTCACATAAGGATAGGTACCATGGTCAATATCTAGCATCGTCCCTTGTGCTCCTTCTAGGAGGATTTTCTTGTCTTCATCCATAATCTTCCACATCAACTGTGTCGTATCACAAATATATTTACCTAAGACATCTTTGTAGCCTTGTAGTTCTGCTAAAAGTGCTGATTCATTGGGAGCATCCAGTTTCATTGCATCAAAGATAGGCTTATTCATCTCAAAAAATGCCATAATCTTCGCTGTTAGTTTAGGAGGATTTAACAATTCTCCCAAACGATGCCCTACTCTAGCAATCTTGTCACCATACGCAGGTCCTATACCTTTCCCTGTCGTACCAATGGCTTTATCGCCTTTCATACGCTCTCGTGCTTGGTCAATCAAGGCATGATAAGGTAAGAGTACATGGGCTTTGTCTGATAAAAAGAGTCTGCCATCAAGATTATCAAATTGTTCCATCTCGATAATAAAATCTTTGGGAGAAAGAACCACACCATTTCCTACAATATTCTTTGCATTGGGATTGAGTACCCCTGAAGGGATGAGGTGTAATGCATATTTCTTACCATTGATAACAATTGTATGCCCTGCATTATGCCCTCCTGCGAAACGACATACGTAATCATGGGTCTGAGCCATGTGGTCAACAATTTTCCCTTTACCTTCATCTCCCCATTGGAGACCTACAATTAAATCTGCTTTAGTACTCATTTATTTGCCTTTGTTCATTTTATTCATAATACATGCATCCGTATAGAGTGCAAACCCACCTGCTTCAACACCTGCAATCGCATAGGTACCACCCATGGCTAAAAGTGCGTTGTTTTCAAACATTCTAAATGTCAAAGAATCATAATATCTCATCTTGGCATAAAATAGTGGAGAAATCACTATCGTCTCATAGGCTATATTGGCTGTCAATGTTTTGATTTTTGCCAATTCTGTTTTAATATCTTCAGGAAATACATCCAAATCATTCAAATCCTCTACACAAGAAATAGCCACAAGTGCCTCTATCCATGGTAAATCCACTGACATAATTTGTTCGACATTCATAGATTTCAAGACATCTAAGGACACGCCATAGTGTTCATTGAGTAGTTGAGGAATACGAATATTGGCTATTTGCATGATAGGAGTGATGTCCATTTCTGCTAAGAGCATGACAGTGGTCTTGACCACTTCATCCAATGTGCCGTCTATGATTTCTGCACCAATTTGATACTGCTCATGGGTAGGGAAAGTCACCGTGGGTTGAATATAAAACCACTTTTTAGACTCACTACTTCGCCCCAATCTCTTGGTCACGATGCGTACCACATCGGCTGTAGAATCTGCTCTAAGTGTGACTTCATTGTTTTCGCTGTCATTGAGTCTAATCAAAGGTTTTTTATCTTCAAAGCTTTCATGCTGATGATACGAGAACAGAGGTGTCACTATCTCAGAAAACCCCAAGTTTTCAAGTAATTCAGCAGAGACAAATTCAATTTCTCTTTTCATCTTGGCAGATTCACCAAAATACAGTTTTGACCCCGAAGGAATTTCATGTGCATAAACCATTAGTTTACTCCTAACATTGTATTAAAATAAACTTCATTAAAGACGCGAGAAGCGGTACCATCAAAGTCTCTTCGACCTAGTTTTGCCAAGACCAATTCGATGGCATTGACTACCCATACTATCTCATAAGGCTCGATAAGTCCCATTTGATTGATACGAAAAATCTTGCCTTTGAGGTGGTCTTGCCCCCCTGCTACATTAACAGAAAATGTAGATTTGAGTATATCTCGTATAGCCTGAGCATCGCTATCATCTATAGTCGTCATACACTTCGCAGGACTGTGAGGATAAGAATGCAATCCCAAGGCTTCAAGTGCTCTGCGTGTGGCTTTGGCTCGAAGTGCTGTTTGGCTATAGAGTAGTTCTATACCACCTTTGGATTCTACTTCTTCTAATACAGCTTTCAAACCCATAATTAATGTCGTAGGTGCTGTATAGGCTGTGGTGTTTTGCTGTTGTTTCTTCATCTCAGAAGCTAGGTTAAAATAATATCCTTTACCCTCTCCTATCGTCTCAATAGCCTTGTGACTCAATCCCAAGATAGACAAACCAGGAGGTAACATCAATGCTTTTTGGCTTCCTGCGATGAGACAATCAATATGCGTCACATCAATAGGCTCAACACCCACAGCGGTAATACCATCAGCGATAATCATAATATGCGGATAGAGTGCCTTTACTGCTTTGGCTATCTCTTCTACAGGATGACGAAGCCCTCCTGCTGATTCCGAAATTTGCATGGCAATCGCATCAATACTGCTATGGGCTTTGAGTGTATCTAAGACTTCTTCTACAGATACAGCGGTATCCCAATCATGTGTTATTTCTATACTCTTAAGCCCTGAAGCTTTGGCAATCTTGGTAAAGCGTTCACCAAATTTACCAGAATTGATAGAGAGTAAGGTATCTTTACATAGATTCGTCACAGAAGCTTCCATAGCTCCCGTACCAGAAGATGCCAACATAAGCACTTCATCGGTCTTCATCAGTCCAAAGAGTAAACGGCGTGTCTCTTTGAAAATACTTTCAAATTCTGCTGTGCGATGGTGTAGTGTAGGTGTAGCCATAGCCAAGCGTACAGACTCAGGTACAGGGGTAGGTCCAGGGGTAAAAAGTAGCATAATAATCCTCGCAATCGCCATCATGACGACGGCGTAATTGGCAAAATTATATCTAAAAAGAGGTTAATTATAGTATAATCCTCTCATATATACTATTTAAGGTTCATCATGCAATTACGTTCTTTTATCCTAGCACTCACCGTATTACTATTCCTCTCAGGCTGTACTTCTGAACCTCGTGTCCAAAAGCAGTACTTTACAGGTGGTGAATTACGTCAAGAATTTATTATGAGTGATGACTCAGGACAAAATGGCATACTCAAAAAGTATGGATACGATGGTAAAATTACCTCTATCGTGACCATCCAAAATGGAGTCAGAAATGGTATGGAAGTCTGGTATGACCCCCACAACCGTCCTATCAGACAAGTCCCTTATGTCAGTGGACATATCCATGGTACACGCATAGATACCTATCCCAATGGTAAACCCCTAGGAACTATCCCCTATGTAAGAGGTATTCCAAATGGTGAAGCCTATAGCTACAAGAAAGACGGTTCCATTCACCGTACCGTTATTTATAACGATGGAAAGATTGTTAACTAAGCTACATAAGGAGCGACTATGGATATCTATCTACTGGCATTTATGCTCATCATACTCATAGGTTCAGTCACGGTCTATATCTATTATCTCAAAGAGAAAGAAAGAACACTTAGACAGTATCCGTAGAGGATTCTGTCCGCAATGTAGCCACAATGAAATCGAACTCACCGACCAACGCTCTTCAGGCTGTTCGAGTCCAAAGATGCTTACCTTTGAGTGCCTTTCTTGTGGATATATCAATAGTTTTGCCGTCCATAATTTCGATACTTCTTGTAGTACCTAAGCATTAGTATGTTATAACCCATCAAAAAGGTATTATCATGACTTTTGAACCTTCGACACTAGACTTTTCTATTCTTCCTTTTACAGCAGGGGTCAATCCTCCTGTGACCAAACCTCATCCTGCTTTTTTGACAGATATTACAGAACAAGGCATGAGAGATTTATTGGACAGATTTTACGAGGGACTGTATCAAGGGGCTATCAAAGAATTGTTTCCCCCATCCAAAGAAGAGATGAAAATCGCAGGACAATATTCTGCTGATTTTTTTATCCAGATTTGTGGAGGACCTAGCTACTTCAACCAAAGCCGAGGAGCACCTCAAATGCGTGGAAGGCACTCCCCTTTTCGTATTAGCCCTCATGCACGTCTCCATTGGCTCACAACCTTTGAAGAAGCCTTACAACCTATTATCCAAAACAAGCAAAGTAGCCAAGCCAATATCCAAAGCTTTTGGAATTATATTAATGTATTTTCACAATGGATGATTAATAGTAGAGACTAAAGAAGATTTTCTTCTTCTTGCAAAGTCTTGATATATTTTTGGTTATTTTGGAGTAATATCATATTGATACCTATATTTTTCACTATCATTGCTTTATTGGCTCTTGTTTCTTCTTCATACATGGCTAATAAGCTAGTATTTAATAGTTGTGCTTCACTGTATTTTTTATTGTCAATTAATCTCTTTATCTCTTTTATCTCTTTATATTTACCTAGGTATAATTTTTTTTCAAAATTTGCTATTTCTTGTTGATAATAAGACAGATAAGCCTCTACTGTTTCATGCTTGGCAATGAGTGCAACAAGATGTTTATTATTTGGATTAATTTTCATCAAAAAAGTTATCGCGTCTTTATCCAAGCTATAAATAGAATGTGTTTTGATACTCAATCTATAGGAAGTATCAAATAACGACTTGGCTATATTGATAGCTAGTCCATAATTTTTATTGCGATGAGTGACTTTGTTAAAGAGGCTCTTTAAGCCATAGAGTTTCTTCAAATCATTGGATTCACTCGCTACCCTATCATAGTCATACCATGTATAATTTGTATGCTTACTGTCAAAAATAGTGATATGAAAGGTCTCTTTCTCCAAGCCTTCTCTCAACTTAATAAACGTCTTGATAGTCCCTAAAAGTTTTGTTTCAATTTCTATCAAGTACTCTTTATTTTGGACAATATCTAATAAACAAGCGTTATTAGTCAATACTTTTAATTCACTATTAGAATCATAATATATCCGTACATGTTTAACCTCTAGTTTTTCATCTACATTGACATTGACTTCATCTGCATACAGCGTAAATGTGAGGTATAACATAGCAAGTAATAGTGTTTTATACTGCATAATTTTCCTTTATTTTCTAAAAATTTCTATCACTTTATTTTTGACATCTATACCAAATAACGCCCCAATAGACATAATCAGAATAAAAATAAGAAACTTTAATCCCTCTTGTAAATCACTCACCTTGATATAGGTACTTAAATTATTGTCTTCACCTACAACAATAAGTGCAAAAATAGCCAATACTAAAGACCCTACTAAAGAAAATAAAAATATTTTCATAAAAATATTGGCTTTTCTTTCTACTTTTTCAACTGACCCTAGCCACCAACAATAGGACTCAACCACTATGCACTAAAAGTACATAGGTTGAGTGTAACGGACTGAAAGTCCTAGCTGACGCGTAGATTACTTTCCTCTCTTATTCCAATATCATATTAGCTAAATCTTTATTTGATGGATTTCTATGATGTTCAAGATACTCATTAACCATCTCTTGACTTACATTTCCCGTACTCCATGCTCCATATCCTATCGCCCAAAAATGCTTTCCCCAATATTGTTTTGATAGTTCTTTAAACTCTTCCTGTAACTTTCTTGAACTTCGTCCTTTTAACTTCTTTACTATATCACTCACTGACACTTTTGGAGGATACTCTATATACATATGGACATGGTCTTTACTTACCACTCCCTTTAATATTCTAATATCTTCGGCATCACATATTTGTATAATTATCTCTCTGCATCGCTTTTGTATATCACCTTTCAAAACTCCATACCTATATTTTGTTACCCATTACTATATGTACTTGTATTTTGGCTTATTGTGTGATTTCCATTTCTCATTCCACATTCTAACTTTTAACACATTCCTAGAAGCTAAAGCCTTTGCACTAAGAGTGCATAGTTTTGACTTAGCAGCGACTAGGACAATAAACAAACCATTCAAAAAATAACCGATAGAAGAATACACAGCAATCAAACTCTTTAAAAAAGCGATAATCGCTAGATTCACACTATCAGTAGAAAGATAATCAAAATCACGATTATTCATATACAAAAAAAAGACAATAAAAACAGGAAACATATTAATAAACAAAAAGATAAAATTAATACTTAAACGTAAAAAGATATTCCCTCTTACACTATTGTTTTCTTCAGGCATAGAAACCCCTTTTTAATTTTTGAACTATTATATCGAAAGTTTTGGCATCCTCCCCAACCCCCTAAAAGTAGTGCACACTTAAAATAGACCATACCTCCCCCCTAAGTACCAGAGGAAATCTAAAAAATTAACAATAATCTATTCTAAAAGCAACTATCTAACTAAAGAAAGAAATCTTTATTTTTACTCTCAATAGCCTCAGTCAAAAGCTCTATCCAATCTTTATCTTGCTTTTTATGGGTGAGTATCTCCATCGGTGTTTTACCTTTTCGTTTGCCCTGAACCATATCGTCTATGATTATGATAAAATGCAAAAAGGTTGAGAAACTCTGGGGTCACCTGATTTCTTGCTCGGTCTAAATAGGGGCGTAAGATAGAGTTGATGTTCTCAACTATAGATGAAGCTTGAATGATATTATCTAGCTCATTAAATACTTTTTCTTTAATATCCTCATATGTATCACCTAAGATTTGCTTAGAATTTTCAGCATATATAGCTCTTTTCTCTTTTGCTCCTTCTCTTTCTATCACTCTTTTTAGCTTTGATAACAGCCTTATTCCATTGCCACTCTAAGCTAAGATTCTTTATCGCATCATTACTTACCCTAATGCTTTGCAGACTTTTATAGCCTCTTTCGTCTGCTCAAAGT
>JAUZSQ010000046.1 GCA_030949325.1 Sulfurovum sp. | reverse complement strand
TGAGCCTATATCAAAAAAATCATTAAAATTACTAAACTTATTATATATTAACCTGAGTTCGACAAATAAACAAGTTTTAAAGTTAGTCATCTTATAATTTTAGTCCAATAAAAAAGAAAGATGACTAAAAAAATGATAACAAAAATATTCTGCGATATAGATGATTTTATGCAAGGGTTTGAACCAATGTATAAACAAAAGATGATAGAAGATAAGACGATGAAGACAAAATTACATTCAAAATTATCAATGAGTGAGATAATGACAATAGTGGTGTATTTTCACAGAAGTGGCTATCGAACATTCAAAGATTTCTATATCAAGTATATTCTAAAAAGCCTAAAAGAAGCCTTTCCCAATATTGTTTCGTACAATAGGTTTATAGAATTAATACCGACAGTATTTTTGCCCTTGGTAGCATTTTTGAAACTAAAAAGGTTAGTGAAATCGGATAATATTACATTTATAGATTCAACAAAAATTGCAATATGTAAAAATAAGAGAATCAAGGTAAATCGTGTATTTAAGGGCTTAGCAGAGAGAGGGAAGTCTACGATGGGTTGGTTTTATGGCTTTAAATTACATATTGCAATCAATGAAAAAGGTGAACTAGTAGGAGCAAGTATCAGCAAAGGAAATGTAGATGATAGAGATGTAAATGTCTTAGATGGAGTGCTTGAAAATGCCTCAGGTAAACTTTATGCAGATAAGGGATATATTTCAAAAAAACTATTTGAATATCTTTATAAGCAAGGGATAACATTGGTTACAAATGTAAAGAAAAATATGAAAAACAGACTTATGCTAATCATGGATAAACTACTTCTTAGAAAAAGAAGTGTGATAGAAACAGTCAATGACCAATTAAAGAATTTATGTGATATTGAACATTCAAGAAGTAGAAGTCCTGTCAATTTTATGGTCAATATGATTGCTGGATTAATTCGCTATACCTATTCAGAAAAGCTTCCTTCTATCAATTTTTCTCAAAAAGATATAGAAATACTTGGTTTTCCTATTTTTAAAACCCCTCTAAAGTCCGATGAGAACAGTGTTTCTATGCAATTATAAAATGTACCCCAAAGTCAAGACCAATAAAATCCAATTCCTTATTCCACCTCAGGATGCTACATCTAGTAACATTTCCCTACTCTGAAATACCTGATTATTCACCCCTTTAAAATACATTTCATCAGGAGTAGCATAGTCCAAAGTTTGATGAAGTCTTTCTGTGTTGTAAATATTGATATACTTTCCTATCCCCGTTCTAGCTTCTTTGATGGTCGAGTAGCTTTGAGGATAAACATCTTCATATTTAAGTGACCTCCAAAATCGTTCAATTACAATATTGTCAGTCGCTCTTCCTTTTCCATCCATTGAAATAGAAATATTGTTATCAACTAATATTTGAATATGCTCTTTTTGCTGTATATTGAGAACCTTGGTCTGTGTTAAATATCTCAGGTTTATCATACTTCTCCAAGGCTTCTTTCAGTACCCCAGTTGTGAGTGATACATCCATCGTATTTGAGAGCTTCCAAGAGAGTATCTTTTTGGTGTTCCAATCAATGACTGCACCAAATAGACAAAGCCTTTGTCCAATTTGATATAGGTAATATCGGTACTCCAAACTTGATTGGGTTTATCAATAACCACTTGATTTTTATCATTCTTAAATGCCTTCAATAAATATGGATATTTCTGATGCTCTTTATTGGCTATGGTTGTCTTAGGCTTCGGATATAAGGCGATGATACCCATGAGCTTCATTGCAGTCCTAACCTTCTTTCGTCCGATGGTAAAGCCAAATCTACCTAACAGTTTATGCACTCTTCTATGTCCATAATAGGGATACTTTGTATAGATTTTATCTATCACATTGAGTATCTCTTGACCTGTATCACTACTGAATGGTACTACTGCTTTATAATAGATTGAACTCTTAGGAATACTCAATAGTTTTAGCTGTGTATTTTTGGATATTTCAAGCCCAGTTTCCAGTAGTTCTTTTCTACTTTTAGAGGATACCGAGCTTTTTAGCTTTCCCACGACGAAGTCTCTTTCTACTATCACTTCACCCAGCTTTTTTGAAGTTGCATCTTTCTCTCTTTCAAGAGTTTCAATCTGTTCTTTATACTCTTTGACCACTGCACTTTTATCAAATGCTAGTGAAGCAGTTTCTAAAAATTGCTTTTTCCAATTTTGGAGACTCTTAGGTAAAACTTCATAACTACTGGCTATCTCATTGAGGGTCCTTTCTTCTCTCAGAACTTCCACTACTAATTTGGCTTTATACTCTGCACTATATGTTTTTCTTTTTCTACTCATTTTATACCCCTTGCTTTATTATTTATATTTTAGCATTTTATTGCTTTTTTGGAATAATGATTTACTTTTTTTGGTGCTGGTTATGGGGTACATTATATTATTGTTGTCGAACTGAGGTTATTAGTAAGCTAGGAGAATTTTTATATGGACCTTTTTTAGGATAAGATAGTTTTGTAGTCATTTCAACATGATTATCAATTAGAATGAAATCAACTATTCCATTTTCTAAAAGTTCAAAAAGGTCTTTTTTCTTTTCTCGTGGAATGGCATATTGACCAATTTTGTCATATTGGTTATTGAGTAAGGTTGTAGTCAGTTCTTCTGTTACAGAGTTTGTTTCATCTTTTTGAAAATCATTATTTTCAATTAAAACATCTTCAATATACTGTCTTGGTATTTGTTCTAAATCTTTTTTAATAAAATTGATCACTTCTATTATTTATAATTGTAGCAACGACTTCATTATCTTCGCTCCAAGTCGTCATTTTTTGAGTTATATTGCGAGATAAGCATGATCCAAATGATAATATTTTCATCTATATTCCTTAGTAATTACTACTACATTAATTATTTAATCTCTCTATAAGATTATTAAGAGGGATATATACATCTCTTCTATTATATTTAGCAGGTTCGTGTTTCCATGTAATATAGTTTAAAACTGTGAAATCAGGGTCAGAGGATAAAACTGTATCATACTCCAAATTCATTACTTTTGCCAATTTCCAAAAAGCTGCTGTAGCACATAAAGATGGTAATATTTCTATTATTTTCGTTCCACGGCTACAAAATGCAATATTTGTAAGACCTGCACCATGTACACCTACGACACACACAGCATTCTTAAATAATTTTAATTGTTTATCTACTGTTAATTCTTCTAGTTTTACAATAATAAACCCTTCACTTAATAAATAATCTATAATCTCTTTATGATTTATCACTCGCCTTGATTGTGAAGCACTTCTATCAATATATATCTTATATTTAGTTTTAGATAAAGGAATAGTACTTTTAATCTTTGAAATCATCTTTTTTGCATTAAAATTTATATTTTGTCCAGGATGTCTAAACATTTTTGCTGAACTTGTACTAATAATTATTTTTTTTAATTGAAATGTAACTTTAAAATTCTTAAACGCTGATTTATATTTATTAAATTCAAAAAAACTTATTTTTAATAACTGAGAAATATAATTGGTATAATTATTTTCTGAAAATAATATAAAACTAGATATATCATGATCTGATAACTCTTCCATTCGTGTAAGTTTATCCAAAATAAAATGACAAATATTAAACTTTGTAAATTTATCCTCTATAAATCCAACAGATTCATCTATATATTTTAATCTTTCTAATAGAAAAGGATTATCTCCATTTGAAAAACTCGAAATTATATTTTGATTATTATCAAATAAATAATACTCAGTACAATAGGGTTTAGTAAAATCAATACTTAAATATGCATTATCAAAACTATAAATCTTGGTTAGAGGTCTTTCAAATTTTGTATGTTTAAACATATAATGCTCATAGTTATGCTTTGGGAGCTTTATCTCTAACGAAATTTCTGATTCTATATTTTTAGATATATTTGTTTCTAAATTAGTCTCTGTAATATTTTCAAATTTAGACATTTCATTTTCATTTATAGCTTGAGTAAAAGATGTATGTGTATTATTATATCTCTCGAAAAATAATTTTAGTTTTACAATATCTAATGTAGAATAAAAAGTAAAATAGATATTAATGAACTCTTCTAAGTTATATTCTTTTCTAAAAAAAACCATTTTAAGTTCATCTTCAATCTTATAATATTTTTGAACTGATTTATAAATTGGAAACTGTATCTGATCAAGGATTTCATCAGAATACTTCTCCATTTCCTTATAGGTAAGAGGTTTTTCTTGTAGTCTTTCTAGTACTTTATTCATAAAAATAGACAGAAGTTCATTTGATGGATGATTGAAAATATGGAATAATTTTTTATTCTTCATTCTATTTGCAATTATTGGAGATATTTTAATATCTGTATATATTTCTCTCTTTTCAAGATTTCTAAAAGATTGCTCAATTGTCTTTTTAATATTCTGAATAGAATAATAATTCTCATCTATAAACATTAGTTTTGTTTCATCAATAGTTTTACCTTCAATATAAGCATCTAAAATATTTTTATCATGATAATTAAAAGGACCATTAATTTTTTTTCCATTATCATCAGTCAAATAAAATGCTTGTGGATGATAGCCTGTAATGAAATGTAAATTTGGAAAAGAGATTGAGAATGCACTACCCTTCAAATACTTTTTTAAATAGCCTGAAGAAAATTTCCCAAAATGTAATTCAGAAATTGGTTGATGTAAAAATATATCACATTTTTTTACTTTTTGAATAATTTCTTCAAAATCTGTATCTTTCCAGAGATGGATAGGCTTGACATCTATAATTTCATATTTTTCAGTTAATCTTTTAACTTTTTCAAAAATATTTTTAATTGCATAACTTTGACAGTTTGCTTGTATAAATACTCTTAACTTTATATTCTCTCTTAATCCCTTTATTATTTGACTAGGGTTTGTAAATTCTTGAATCATTCACCAGCTCCTTTTAATTAAAATTTAATATTTTACTAAAGTCTTGCTCAAGTATAAGTTGTAAATTCTTTGGATTATTTTGAAAATCTAATAGTATTTTCTGATAGATTTCTTTTGCTCTTTCTTTCTTTTCTAAAATTAAATATATTTCTATCTGATAAAAATATGCCCATGGATTTTTATGATATTTTGTTATGATATACTCACATTGGATAAGAGACTTATCATAGTCTTGTATCTTATATAAAGATTCTATATTAAGTAAATTAAGATGTAAATTATTTTTGTTCTGTAGAAGAAGATCTTCACATATATTTATTACTTTTCTATAATTTTTTTCTTTCATATCTATACGAAGTTCTTTTACTTTACAGCGTATTCTAAAATCAGAAAGCTTTGTCTCAAAGTTTTTAATAAACTCTATTCTTCTATCAAGTACGTTATTACTTTCATTATAAAGTGCTAAATCAAAAGTATTTTCTTTTTCTACAATTTCTCGAAGAACAGGAGAAAGGTTTTGGAGTAAAGTATATGCTTTTTCATCTACAGAAGCTGTCAGGTTCGTATCTGTAACATTTTTTCGTATATATGAGAGGTCCACATGAGGAAAAAAGTCTTCAAGATGGGCTTCAAAAACCACCATAGACTCATCATATCTATCTACAATTCCAATGAGTGGACTTTCCTTTATTCTTTGCATAGCCATATCAAACTTTTTCTTTATATCATTTGGGTTGGCACCAATTCCTGCAAGAAAAATAGTTTGTAAGTTTCGAATAGTCGCAGGAGATTCTTTTTGCATTCTCCATTGGATATAAGATTCAAAGTCTAATTTTTTCGCCATTTGTGCACCAGAAGAGTCTTCTTGGGGTTGTTTTTTCTCAAAAGAATAGACTGATTTTATCCGTTCAATAGGATGTCTTAAAAAATACACAGGATGAAAATGAAAGCTCTCATTACTTTGAGGGGTATAGTAAATCGAGTGGCTTGAAAAAGCTTGGATATGTGTATGTACTTTTAGATAAGTATTTAAGAAATTTTTATTTTCACGAATAAGAGTATCTTCTCTATGGTCAACAAAATTATCTTTGAAGTTACTAAGAAGTGTACTATCAAAGGAGCTTCCTGCATTTTTAAAAATATGGACATGGATAAGAATATGTTTATGTTCTGTTAAAGTCATTTATTACCTTTTTTATATGCTTTCCCATTATACTTCAAATTCTGTAAAAATATGTTTCATCTGTGATTTAGCTCTCTCTTCAGAAAAATACATTTTACAATATTCAAGTGCTTTTCTAGCATAGCTATTTGCTAAAATATTATCCGAATAAAGAGAAAGTACCTTTTGTGCAAATTGTTCTGCATCATCTTCAATTAACATTATAGATGATGCATCATCAAGACCTTCTGCTGCAATAGAAGTAGCGACTATAGGCATTGCATTATAGAGTGCATCTACTACTTTACCTTTGATTCCTGCTCCATAGCGTAATGGTGCTACCACAACTTTACACTGAGTATAAAAATAATCTAATTCTGTATCTTCTACATATCCTGTAACAATAATACGATTTGAGGCAAGTGCCAAAACCTCTTCTGTAGGGTTAGAGCCTATAATATAAAACTTCATGTCTTCTATTTTTACTTCAATAATTGACCATATATGCTCTACGAACCAAAGCACTGCATCAGTATTGGGGGTATGATTAAATCCCCCTACAAACATAATATCTGAACAATCTTCTATCTTTGTTTCTCTGTCTTTAAAAGAGTCATAAATATAAAGGGGTACAGTATCTATAGATGCATAGGGATGCAGTTTGAGAAGTTCAGCTTTCTCTATCTCTGAAAAGAAGAAAGAGACATCAGATTTATGTACAAGGTCTAATTCTTTTTTCATCCAATAGACTGATGCATCTAAATATACTTTATCTTGTTTTATTTCATATTCTCGTCTTTGTCTTAAATAATGTAAATCATGACCAAAATATATAATTTTTGCATGGCTTTGTTCTTGCAGAAAGTCAATATATTTTTCTGCTATATGTGGTCGGGATAATAGAATATAATCAAGATGTTGAGTATTTTCTTTAACCCAGTCTTGCCAATGATGGGCATACCATTCTCCGTGGAGGACTTCTATACCTAATTGTGTTAAAGTATCTAAATAAGGTGTATTAGGGTAATCATGAAAATTATCACCTATAAAATGTACCTGTATATCATTTTTGACAAAAAGTTTTAAATACTGTAAAGTAGCTTTTGAGCCAGCATCTTTGTCATAATGTGGTAAATAATGGTCAATAAAGAGAAGATGTTTTTTTCTTGCTGAACGGTCTCTAGCCACAAATACTTGTTGTGCATTGGGAAATTGGTTTTTACTCAACTCTTCTTTCCATTTATTCAAAAACTTTTCACGGTTTATGACTTGATACTTTTTAACACCACTTCCTAAATCAGTACCATTGCTAATACCTTCAAAGTGAATAATCACAGATTTTGGTTGATACAAAACTTTATATCCAGCTTTTCGGACTTCAAAAGCCAAATCGGGGTCATCATAATAAGCAGGTACATAGAGTTCATCAAAACCTCCAATCTCATCCCATAAAGGTTTCCAAATTAATATTGCTGCACCTGTCAAATAGTCAGGTTCTTTGACATAATTAAACTCGGGTTTATTAGGATTAGATAATCTACCAAAATTCCAGCCACTAGCATCATCCCAAAGGATACCTCCAGCATCTTGTAATTGACCATTTGGATAGACTAATTTTGAGCCAACCATTCCTATTTTTTTTGAAGGATCAATCAATGAGACTAAAGAACTTAGCCAACCTACTTGAACATTTGTATCATTATTTAAAAGCATAATATATTTGCCTTTGGCAAATTTAGCACCTTCATTACAGTTACGAATAAAACCTAAGTTCTTAGGATTACTATGAAAAAGAATATTTTTCATATATTTTCCAATTTCTCGAGCTTCGTGATGAGAAGAACAATCATCCATAATAATGATTTCATAAGAGACCTCATCCGTATTCTTAATAATAGCTTCAATACAGGCTAGAGTATATTTCTCTTCATTAAACATAGGTACGATAATAGAAACTTCAGGATTTTTAAATAGAGGGGCTTCAAGCATAAGGTCTTTATGTATTTTATAGTTCACTGGGTCAATTAAAATTAAGTTTTCTAAAATACCTGTATTATACTTATCAGCAAGTGTTTGACTTTCTTGATTAAATCGTTCTTTTAAAAGATAGTCAATCCATGGGTTTCTTGTCATATCACTAGATATATTATCTCTATACCACTCTATATTAAAGTGAGGATTAGGATTACGGTCTTCTTTCCAACCTATGCTCAAATAATGTTCCAAAGGATTGATATCTTCATTTTTTATATCAGGATAAGTATCAAGATAATATCCCCCATCAAAATATTGCTCTATAAGCTTTGTAATATATTTATTGAGAGAAAATATATCTTTTTGATACATTTCTTCTATACTCTGATTAAACTCATTCACAAATAAAAGAGAAAGTATGGTTAATGATTCTGTTAATCCATTATATGGTTCCCATTCTTTCTTCCGGACTTCATCTTTACTCTCAATAATCTCTGAATTATTCAAGAAACTAGGGTCTCCTGCTAGTTTACTTGTATCTATATCCTCAAAAGTATAAGCCATAGTTTGAGGTGATATTTTTAGGAAATGATGTATTTTATCCATAACAATATGTTTCTTTGATATTAAATTCTTATAGGAGATAATAATATTCTCTTTATCTCTAATCAAGTCAATGATTTGAGTATAGCCTTTTTTAAAGAAATCAATATAATCACAATAGGTATCAGGATGAATAAGCATATCTTCTGCTCCCCAATATTTGGTAGAAGCTTCCATCTGTGATAAGTAACTAAAATCTGTATTTCGGATAATCCAAATTATTTTAACTTCTATATCATTTTCACTCAAGCCTCTAATACTTTCAGAAAGAAATTCTAAATTCTTTTCATCGGAAGTCGTTTCAGATATGACTACTGTTGTAGTATTTATACTTTCTGAAGGAAAAGATTCAGTATATTGTTTTTGAATAGATTCTGAATCTGTAAAAGGTTGTATATTATACGCTTTACGCGTCGAATAAGGAAGAAACCAAGGAGTCATCTCCTCATGCATTCCAAGTAAGGCTTCTAATAGAGTAACACCACTACGAGGAATACCTAATACAATAATAACAGTTTTTATATCTTTTATAATATTTTCTTGTTTCTTTATCCATATTCTTTGCTCTGAAAGTATTTCATCATATCCAAATAAGCAAAAATGATTAAAAGCAGAAGAAAATTCATTCCGTTGTATTGCTTTTTTAATATCATTAAAAAGATTAAGATATTCCTCGGTATCAAAGGCTTCATAGTCTTTATGAAATTTAAGTTTCCCATGCTCTAGCTTATCTGAATATCAACAGAATGAATATATTCGTCTATATTTTCATATTCTCCATTATCTATAGAGAGTTGAATTATGGGATTAGCTAATATAAATATATCCATATCAAAGAAAAAAATTTGTTTTAGTATTTTAGTATTCTTTTTGAAAAACATATAGGATTTCCCATTTATTAAAATTAAGTAATAATTATACTAATGAGTACCTTAAATATGAATAAGTCTAATATATTTAAGAGAAGATTATCCCTAATCATACCTTAAAATACTACTCTAAGTCTCTTAATATAGTTACTATGCCTTACTGATGAGAAAGAATTTTCTATCTTTCTTATAATATCTCCTGTTTAGTCACCCTATTAAAGGCTGAAAGTTTTTCATGTGCTTCATATTCACCATCATACACATAATCAAACCCTATATAGCCCTTACGTGGTACGTCTTTCTGTCCTGCTCTTAAGTTTTTCGCTTCTACTGTAGCTAGATATACTTCTCCTGCGTAGATATCAATCTCAATTGCATTTTTATTATCTTTTTGAAAGGCAATCCCTGATATTTCATGCATCGTAGCTTTTTGAATAAATCCATAAGTGAAATCTAAGCCTTTTGCATATAACTCTTTTCGTACTTCAAATTGTGCCTGTACTTTTTTATAAAAAATCATGTCTTTACTATTTAATCTCTCTATCAAAGTGATAATCTCATCTTCTAGTTCTGAACTATGTAAAGCATCTTTACTTTTTCTATTAATATATTGACTTTCTAATTTTGTATTATAAAGTCTATTAAAAAGTAAAATAGCCGTATCATATTCTTCTGTAATTGCTAACAACCCATACATACCAATAGGTTTACTTGCTAAAAGCTTAGACTGTAAATTACAAAATCTTGATTCTTGAATAAAAATACTAAAACTCTCTGTATAGCCATGACGATTTTTATAATGATTATAATGTGAAATGACTTGTTCTATAGGATTTCTTACAAAAGAGACTACATTGAGAGTATCATATAAAGCCCCATACTTCGTGCTATGAAAATGCCCTGATAAAAAAGATTTATCCAAAGGTGAAAGAACTTTACTATAAAATCCATAAAAATCTTTAGACTCATATATCATCTCTACGATAGATGGAGATGTCTCTTTAGCATGAGGAGAATAGTCGTAAAATATTTCATTTTCTTCATAATATTCTTGGGCAGATACACGAAAACTCGTTCCTGCTGTTTTGGGAATATGTATAAATAAAATATGTTGATTTTTTAGCATTATATTTGTACTCTTTTAAATTTTAACTAAGTATAGCAAAATCTTCATTCTCTACACTTAGATTTATATTATAATAAGGATCACCCTCTGCTAATATCTTTTTGTGTCTCTCTTGCATATAGCGTACCTCTGCACTGAACCTCTTTAATTTCTCAGGTGTATCTTCATATCCTCTTGTCAAAGACTCATAATGATAAAGTTCGCAATAAGGGGTAAATACATTTAAGTAGCCCTTTTCTTGAATCCGTAAACACAAATCAATATCATTAAAGGCTATTTTGAGCTTCTCTTCATTCATGCCCTCGACCAAGGTGTAAAGCTCTTTTTTGACCATGAGACAAGCAGCTGTCACGGCTGATACATTTTGGATGACTGATTCTCTACCCATATATCCATTAGCCTCTCTCCCTAAATGGCGAAAATTATGACCAGTAAGGGTCAAGACTCCCATAGAAACCCCTGCATGTTGAATCGTATCATCTTCATAATAGAGTTTCGCACCAACTGCTCCTACATTTTCTCTTTGAGAAAACGTCAACATAGATTCTATCCAATCAGGAGAAATAACTTCAATGTCGTTGTTTAATAGTAGAATATGTTGCCCTTTAGCATAAGTATTGACAGCATAATTATTAATTTTGGCATAGTTAAAAGGTACATCATAGTCATAAAACTTGACTCTTTTATCTGAGTTACTCAGTCTTTTCATTAATGCAAAAGTCTCTGTTTCTCTGCTATTATTACTAATACCAATAATCTCATAGTTTAAATAAGTAGAAAGAGAAAGAACAGATTCTATACATACTTTAAGTAATTCAGGTCTATCTTTAAAAGGGATAATAATACTAATAAGAGGTATATCTTGTATCTGATACTTGATTCTATATGTTCCTGCATGTCTTCCTGCTTCGACATTGGCATCTATTTTCCTACGAATTAAGGCATGTTCTAAAGCCTTTTTCCCTGCTTCTTGGGCATAAGACTTGTGTGAAAAAGAGGTAGCTGTAGAACCTGCTACTTTTCTCCAGTGGTAGAGTACTTTGGGAATATGTACTATTTTTGTGGTCAATTCCAAGACTTTGAGATAAAGGTCATAATCTTGTGAACCTTCTACACCAACACTCCATCCTCCAACCTCAACTACTAGAGATTTTTTGATGAGGGTAAAATGCGAAATATAATTTTGTGCCAAAAACATATCAGGAGAATAATCAGGCTTAAAATGGGGGTCACAATGTAGCCCTTCTAGGCTCAATTTATCTTCATCGCTATAGATAAAATCAGCCTCCGTACGATTGAGTACTTGAGCATCTCATACAGAGCATCAGGACTCAATGTATCATCATGGTCCATCAAGGCTATGTACTCTCCACTTGCTTGTGTTAAAGCATCATTCGAGGCGATAGATATATTGCCATTGGTAGATAAATAACGTATATGAATATGAGGATGGTCAAGGCTTTGTAGGTAAGCTATCGTCTCTTGATTCGTACTAGCATCATCACTAATACAAAGTTCCCAGCGAGGATACCATTGATTTAGCACTGAAGTAATCGCTAACTCAAGCCATTGAACCTCCACATTATAAACAGGCATAATAATAGAAATAAGCGGTTGATAGGCAAAGTTTTTAATATCATTCCTTGTATCTTCAAATAATTTAGGTTGGGTATAACGATACAGACCTATGGTATCTCCTTTACGTTCTCCTGCAATCATTTCTTCTGCACCATAACGTAAGAAATGTTCAAAAGGGCTATAGACCTGTGTGTATTTCATCTCATCAAAAATATCTGTATGTATTCGTGCATAGTCTCTATCTGATTGCTTAGGGATAAGAGGATGTAAATGGCGTTCCCCTCGACGTACCTCAGTAGCACCTTGCAAGATAAAGTGTTCCCAGCCATGTTTAAATTGCTGTAGTTTTATGGCTTCTACCACATCAATATTCATAGATAAATAGGCACTCTCATCAAAATAAGATTTGACATACGCCAATAAAGCTTCTGTCCAAGTAAAAGGATATTCCCCTACGAGTTCTCGTGTTCCCAAAAGATATTCTTGATATCCAAACTGTAGGAAATGCTCAAAAATAGAACTAAACTTACCTTCATCTACTTCTATCACAATGATAGGGTTATCATCTGCATACTCCTGTTCTGTAAAGCTAGGAAAACGTGTACCAATACGACGTTTCCCTTCACGCACTTCATCATAACCATACAAAATAAAATGTTCTAACCCAGAGAGAAACTGCCCTTGTGCAATGCCCTCTTTTATATCAATATTGGCATCAATGTACTGCTCTTGATTAAATACCTGTACAAAACGATGAGGGATACGTTTAAACTTTGCTAAGACCTTTTTACGTTGTTTAAACTTTCCTCTGAGCTTATGCTTTTTCTTAATAGCCTCAAAGTTTTCCTTATTAGTATGGCTTTCATCTTCAGATTCTCTAGAAGCAAAGATTTCACTATTTAATCTAAAGTCTATATGCTCTTTGGATAAATTGATATTATAATACTTATCTTCTTTTAACCTAAACTCCCACTTATCACGCATATAGCGTACCTCTTGGGCAAAACGTTTTTTCTCACTAGGGGTCTCTTCTTTGCCACGCGAAACAGATTCATGGTGATAAAGCTCAACATAGGGAGTCCAAAGGTTTCTTTTCCCTTCTTCGAGTAACTTTAGGCAAAAGTCTATGTCATTAAATGCCACAGTTAAGTCTTGTTCATTGAGTCCAGCGACTTGTTTGTAAAGCGATTTCTCTACAACTAAACACGCCCCTGTCACTGCTGAATAATTTTGTACAGTAAGCAACCTAGAAAAATAACCTGAAGCGCCTCTATGCATATATTTATGAGAATGGTTCGCTACTCCTCCTATCCCCAAAATAACACCCCCATGTTGCACGGTATCATTGGGATAATAAAGCATCGCTCCTACAGCACCGATATCAGGACGTAAGGCATGTTGTACCATTTCACTCAGCCAATGAGCTGTAATGATTTCGGTATCATTATTGACCAAGGCGATGATTTCACCTTGACTATACTGCACAGCAAAATTATTGATAGACGCATAGTTAAAAGGGTAATGGTAGGGTAATATAGTAATATTTTCATAGGCTTTCAAATGCTCAAAATAGGCCAGAGTTTCTAAGTCAGTGTACTTTCATTATCTACAATAATGATTTCATAATTGCTATAACTTGTATGAGATAAGATACTTTCTATACATGTAAAAAGTATCTCATAATTATCTCGTGTAGGTACAATGATAGAGACTAAAGGTTGCACCGTAGGTAGGGGATAGCTTATTTTATAGGTATTAGGTATTTTGGCTTTTTCTACACGAATTTTAGTATCTTTTTTGCCAAAGAAGTCACTCAATGCTTTGTATCCTGCATCACTACTATAAGGTTTATATCCAGCATCCAAAGCACTAGACCCTGGCATTGCTCTCCAATGGTATAATATCTTGGGAATATGTGCTATCTCTTCCTCATTGAGTCCATCTAATACACGTAATAAAAGGTCATAGTCTTGAGCGCCCTCATATCCTACACGCAATCCTCCTACCTCTTCGACAAGCTGTCTTCGCATGACGCTAAAATGAGAAATATAATTATGTGAATAAAACATATCAGGGTTCCAGCCTGACTTAAAATGAGGTTCAAAACGTTTTCCTCGTACATCTATTTTATCTTCATCACTATAGATAAATTGTATATTCTCACGGCTATTTATCACAGACACCACTTCAAGTAATGCATGAGAGGCCAGCATATCATCATGGTCAAGAAAGGCTACGAATTCGCCTGTTGCTAGACTCAGTGCTGTATTCGAAGCAAGTGAGATATGCCCATTTTCTTTTCTAAAAATCACTTTTATATTGTCATACTTTTCTCCATAAGACCTAAGCATTTCTAACATTTTAGGATTAGGGGATGCATCATCAGCAATACAAAGTTCCCAGTGTCTATAAGATTGCCCAATCACTGAGTCTATCGCTTTTTTGAGATACTGTATAGGTGTATTATAGGTTGGCATAACAATAGAAATCAAGGGTTGATACGACAGATGAGAGATTTGAGCATTCACATTGGAAAACTTTTCATTTTCTTTAATCCATTTTTCATATCTTGTCTTTAGTGTTGTCACACGTTTGATACCATAAGGCTGAAGCTTCCTATATTCATCTTCTAAGCCATCTAACATACCGAGCATACCTTTTTTCTTGTAGCGTTTATACGATTTTATATGAAGACGAAAGGGGTTTTTTAATCGCATACAATCATGATGAATCACAACAAGGTGCTGATAATATACATGTAAAAAATCACTACAAGACCTCATCTTAAAGCTTTGTATTTCAAAGGTATTACACTGATTACTAGGATAAAAAGCAATCCGTCTAGGCTTAGAGAGTATAAGAATATCTACTTGATAGCTATCATCATCTATTTGATTCATCATCACCGTACTATTATGTGCATACTCTTCTTCATAATCAATCACGATTTTAGGAGCCATAAAAGTATCCGATGTCATTTTTATTTTGATAGTAACCCATCCTAATAACACAGAAAATAAAGGAGACTCCAAATTAAAATATGATGCTTCGCCTGTTGATTCCCTAGGTACGAGCTTAGGAGATATATTCTGTAAAAAAGGGAAAAGGAATGTACTAGAGAGACGTTTCCATACTAAAGATTTTTTTCATACTCGTCGCTTACTCCCTAC
>JAUZSQ010000045.1 GCA_030949325.1 Sulfurovum sp. | reverse complement strand
AGGGATGTCTGCTGTGATAGAGAAATATCCAGACCGTTTTTGGGATGTAGCCATTGCAGAACAACACGCTGTTACGTCTATGGGTGCATTGGCCAAAGAAGGATTTAAGCCTTTTTGTACGATTTACTCTACATTTTTACAACGTGGATTTGACCAAGTGGTGCATGATATCGCACTTATGGATTTGGGCGTTGCCTTTGCTATTGACCGAGCAGGCATCGTAGGAGAAGATGGAGAAACCCATCAAGGGGCTTTTGATATTTCCTATTTACGAGGTATCCCTAATATGACACTCTTGGCTCCGTATAATGACACAACGATGAAACTCTGTATGACTTTTGCCAAAGACTACACACATCCTTGTGCCTTTAGGTATCCAAGAGGTGCATTTTTGGTCAAAGATAGAGAAAGCCCAGTTTACGAGCTAGGTAAATCCCATTTACTCCAAGAGGGTGAAGAGCTACTCTTTGTAGGCTATGGAAATGGTGTAGGACGTGCAGAAGCCACAGCGAAACTACTGGATAAGGACATAGCGATACTAGATTTACGTTTTGTGAAACCTCTGGACAAAGAAATGCTCATTTTATTAGCCAAAAAGTACAAAAAATGGTTCGTCTTTTCGGACTCTGCCAAAATGGGAGGCGTAGGTTCTGCCATCTTGGAATGTTTAGCAGAAGAGAAAATACAAGATGTAGGGTTAACTTCTTTTGAGTATTCAGATACGTTTATTACGCATGGGAATACGAAGTTGGTGGAAGAGAGTTTAGGGATCTTGCCTGAGCAGTTGGCATTGAAAATAATTTAAGAAGTAAAGGGAAATACCATGCAATTAAAAAAAGTAGAAATTATAAAGTATAGAAACTTTGAAAATGTGACTATTGATTTTGAAAAAAATGATTTTCCTAATGTCTTTTCTATTGCTAGTAAAAATGGGGGTGGGAAGAGTACTTTGCTTCAATTTATTTTTATTGTGTTACATTGTTTTCTAAAAAATGATAAAGCAAAATATTTACTAAATATGTTAGATGCGAATGTTTTTGATAAAACTATTAAGACACATAGTATAGCAAATTTTATTATTTCAGATAATAAAGAAGTGTATTATTTTAATCTTCTTTATGATGTAGATGGTAAGATTACTGACTTTATGATTGATACTAATATGACAGTAGATATAGTAGAAAAATTATCAAATAGCATATACCTAACAGTCCCTGATGCTCAACCTCTGCATTTCTTATCAGAAAAAGATGATAAAGAAGAAATGAGAAAACTTTTACCAAATTTTTCTACCTATGAATTTCCTACAGAAAAATCTATATTAAACTCTTTTGAACATGAAAAGCAAGAAGATTTTAGAGAGATGCGAGTGCATGGACGCTATGGTTCAAATTATATTGACTTCCAAAATGAACTCAAAAATTTTATAGAGGGTAAAGAGATAGGTGAAAATCAAGAGGGTACGAAAATTACTTTTAAACTCAAAGGTTCTGATAAAGCGTTGTTATCAGAAGATTTAAGTCATGGAGAGCTTAGAAAATTAGGTATTTATATTTGGCTTAAAAGTATGGTGCAAAAAGATGCAATTATATTGATGGATGAGGTAGATATAGCCTTGCATCCCTCATGGCAATATGAGCTTGTGGACGATTTGACACAATGGTCTAAGGGAAGTCAATTTTTATTGGCTACACATTCTCCTCAGATATTGAGTTCTACTTATTACAAAAATTTGATTTTTTTGAATAAAGAAGAGAATAAAACAGTAGTGAAACAGCCAAATGAGATGTTTAGTGATAATGATATTAATACTATTATTAATCTTGGTATGGATTCAACACATATTCCACCTAAATTAGCAAAATTACAGTTTGAATATAGAAAATTGATAGAAAATAATCAAAAAGATAGTGATATAGCTAAAGAATTAGAATCACAAATTTTAGAATGGGAAACGAGTGATTCAGCATTTTTTCAGAGAATTAAAATGCATTTGAGATTTAATAAATGAGATATATTCAAAAATTAGAGACACCAGATTTTTTTATTACAGATACTAATGGTTTAGTTTTATGGGATGAATATTCAGATACTTTTGAAATGAGAACAAAAAAACGAACTCTCAAAGAATATATATTAAAAGAAGAACAACAGTATCTTTGTATTTACTGTGAAAGTAAAATAACTTTATCTCCTGAAAACTCTCACATTGAACATATTAAACCTAAAGATGTAGGGCGATATCCTCAACTTACTTTTGATTATTTTAATTTAGTGGTTTCTTGTGAGGGAAAATGCCATAATGAAGAGGATGATAATAGAAAATATAATTGTGGGCATAATAAAGATAATAACTATGATGAAAATTTATTTTTGAATCCCACTTTAGTGGAAGATATATCGGATTATTTTGAGTATGAAACTTTTTTAGAAAATAGTATAAGTAAAATAAAAATTAAAGAAAGTTCAAAAGACTTATCTAAAGCAGAATATATGCTTAATATTTTAAATTTAAATGATGAAAATACAATTATTACTAAATCAAGATATTTGACACTTTTAAAGTTTGAAAATGATGTTATTGCAGAAAATTTGACAGATGAACAGATTCAAATATGGCTAAAAGAAGAAAATTTACCATTTATCTCGTTGTTAAGATATAAATATCCAAATATTATTAATTTATAATTTGAATTTAAAAAACCTCTCTTCTTCAAGAGACATTTTTTAAGTTCAGTGACAGTGAACAAAACATATATTTAAGGAATAAAAATGGCTAACGAATACATTTTTACAAGTGAATCGGTCACGGAAGGTCATCCAGATAAAATGGCTGACCAGATTTCTGATGCAATATTGGATTATATTATTGCTAGAGATCCACAAGCTAGAGTGGCTTGTGAGACGTTGGTGAGCAATGGTTTTTGTGTTATCGCAGGAGAACTTAACACGACAGCGTACGCACCGATGCAAGAGATTGCTAGAGGAGTGATTAGAGACATAGGTTATACCGATGCACAGTATGGTTTTGACTATCGCTCTGCAGGGGTACTCAATGGTATTGGGGAACAAAGTCCCTGATATTAGTCAAGGTGTTGACCAAGAAGATGGAGCGATTGGGGCAGGTGACCAAGGTTTGATGTTTGGGTATGCTTGTAAAGAGACTCCTGAGCTTATGCCTTTGCCTATCTCTTTGGCACACAAGATTACGGCTAAATTGGCAGAAGTACGAAAAAATGGTACCGTGCCATTCTTGCGTCCTGATGGTAAGGCACAAGTGTCTGTGAAGTATGTAGATGGGAAACCAGTTTCTATTGATACCATAGTAGTTTCCACACAACATCACGATACTGTCTCGTTGGAACAAGTGCAAAAAGCTGTGCTTGAAGAGGTCATTAAAGCAGTGATTCCTGGCTGCACTTTTATCAGAGGATATTACCTATCATATCAATCCTACAGGACGCTTTGTCATCGGTGGACCTCAAGGTGATGCGGGACTTACTGGGCGTAAGATTATTGTAGATACCTATGGTGGAAGCTGTCCTCATGGTGGTGGGGCTTTTTCAGGTAAAGACCCAAGCAAGGTCGATAGGTCAGCTGCGTATGCTGCGAGATATGTAGCCAAGAACCCTTGTGGCTTCTGGGGCTTGTGAGAGAGTGACTTTACAAATTGCCTATGCCATTGGTGTGGTTGAGCCTGTGTCTATTTATGTAGATACGCATGGTACAGCCGTGGTTGATGAAGAGAAGATTTCTGCTTGTGTAGAAGCACTTTTTGACCTTACACCCAAGGGTATTATGGACGAATTGGATTTACTACGTCCAATCTATAGAAAAACAGCAGCCTATGGTCACTTTGGTAGAGAGGATGAAGGCTTTACATGGGAGACTACACCAAGAGTAGAAGAGATACAGAAGTATCTGAATATCTAAGAGACTAAGACAGCTTTTTAGCTTGTCTTAGTATAATTGCTCATGACTTATGACTATTTAGAAAACCTAAAAAACAATCACCTTGCCTTACAACTTCTTAATGCCAATCACTTTTCTATGATTACAGGATTTTTTTATCAAGCTTTTAAAGCTAAAAAAGTTCAAGTATTAAAAGAAAGTGAGATATTAAACCTTTTAGATGATTATCTCTATGAGATTAATGAGGGCTATACAGAGCCAAAATATCCCAAAAATGCCAAAGCCTATTTAGATGATTTTACCCATCAAGACTCTAACTATTTACGTAAATATTATGCCTATGAGAGTGATGAACCTATGTATGAACTCATGCCTGATATTGAAAAACTTTTGGCTTGGCTAGGAGGATTAAAAAAACAAGAATTTGTGGCTACTGAGTCTAAACTCAAAATTATTATGACCTTACTCAAAGAGCTAGAATTTGAGACAAATTTAAGTGATACACAGAGGATAGAAAGTTTAAACAAAGAAAAATTAGCCATAGACAAGCAGATAGAAGCGATAGAAAGAAAAGAAGATTTACGCTTTGATAGACGTAAAATCAAAGAACAATTTATGCAAATTCAAGCAACAAGTACAGAGCTGTTGTCTGATTTTAGAGAGATAGAACATAATTTTAGAAGTCTAAACCAAGAAGCCAAGAAAACCATTGCTTCTACACAAAATGGTAAAGGCGAAGTCTTAGAAAAAATCTTTGAAATAGAAGAAGGCATTCGTCAAAGCCATCAGGGAGAGAGTTTTTATGCTTTTTGGGATTTTTTGATGGATACCAAACAGATAGAAGACCTCAATAGCCTCTTAGAAAATCTCTATAATTTAGAAGATATTCAAGCCCTAGATCCCGAAAAAAACTTAGAAAACCTCACGTATAATCTACTCAATGGAGGAGAAAATGCCCATAAAGTCTTAGCCAAACTGGTAGAACAGTTACGACGCTTTATTGATGACCAAGTATGGGTAGAAAACCGTCGTATTTTGGAATTGGCGTATAGTATAGAACAAGAAGCAATAAGACTCAAAGAAGCTCCACCTACAACAAGAGAATTTTTTAGGATAAATGGGGTGAAAGTCTCTGTCGAATCTTTGGCTTCAAAAAGACTTTTTAGCCCAAGTGTCAAAGAAGCATTTTCACATGAAATCAAAGCCGAAGTTTTAGAAGTGGATTTAAGTAAACTCTATAATCAAGTGTATGTAGATGAAAGTTTACTCAAACAAAATATTCAAAAACACTTACAAAAAGTCTCTCAATTTACTCTTAAAGAGCTTCATAACGCCTATCCTATCCAAAAAGGAGTCTCTGAACTCATCGTCTATCTCAAACTTGCCCAAAACATGGCGAACTCTTATATAGAAGATAAGCAAGAAGAGATAGTCATAGAGACAGAAGAGGGACAGAGAAAGAAAATAGTGATGGATAGAGTGGTGTTTGTGAGGGCTTAAGTATCGGTTTTAGCGTAGATTATAATTTTAAAGATAAAAGGAAAAGCAAAAATGACCATAAATCAAGAGAGTTCCAAAACAATTATTAAGTTGTTTTCTGGGGTGCTTTATAAGAACGACCAGCCTAAATTGTGGTGGGAATTGGAGAAGTCTTATGCTGTCATTTCGGATTATTTAAAGCCTTTGGGCATGGGAGTGATTTTTGATGAGGCTGAGGGTTATGCCTATTTGGAAAACTTAGAACTAGAGGAAGACTTTCCTGTGTTGTTGCGTAGAAGAGCGTTGAGTTATAAGGTGAGCCTTTTGATTGTCTTGCTTAGAAAACGTTTGACGCAGTTTGATATGCAAAGTGATGAGAGTCGTGCAGTGCTTTCTAAAGAAGAGATAGTCGATATGCTAGAATTATTTTTGCTAGAAACCTCTAATGAAGTGAAGCAAATCAAAGAAACGGAAGCCACGATTAAAAAGGTTGTGGAGTTGGGGTTTTTGAAGAAGCTTGGGCAGAGTGAAAACTATGAGATAAAGAGGGTGATTAAATCTTTTGTAGATGCCCAATGGATGGATGAATTTGATAAAAAGTTGAAAGAGTATGCCAATGTCTAAGCAAAAAGGCTTTCGCCTAAAGAGAATGGAGATTTATAATTGGGGGACGTTTAATCAACGTGTTTATGCCTTAAATATTGAGGGTGAGAATGGACTTTTGACAGGGGATATTGGTTCTGGAAAATCGACTGTGGTGGATGCAATTACCACACTTTTAGTACCAAACCAAAAGATTACCTACAACAAAGCTGCTGGGTCTTTGGCAAAAGAGCGAACCTTATATTCTTATGTGGTGGGTGAGTACAAAAATACGCTAGAAGAGGGTATGAGTAGTTCTAAGGCTGTGGCTTTGCGTGATACGAAGCATTATTCTGTGCTTTTGGCTACTTTTGAAAATTCTTTGAATAATGAGACCGTGAGTATTGCTCAATTTTTTTGGCTGAGTCAAGGTTCTCGTGTGGTCAATAAGCTTTTTGTGGTTGCTAAAAGAGCCTTGAGTATAGAGGAACATTTTTTGAATTTTGTTTCTATTAAAGAACTTAAAAAATCACTCTCTAGTATGGAGGGAGTGAGTACGCCTAAGACTTTCAAAGACTATAGCAAGACCTTTATGCGTTTGACTAAGATACAAAGTGCACAGGCTCTGAATCTTTTTTATCAAACAGTTTCTATGAAATCAGTAGGTAATTTAACCTCTTTTGTGCGTTCTCATATGCTTGAAGAGTCTGGGCTAGACAGTAAGATAGATGAGCTTTGTAGTAATTTTGATGAACTTAATCAATCTCATGATACGGTGCTAAGGGCTAAAAAGCAGATGGAGATACTCAGTCCTTTGATTGCTTATGCTAGTAAGTATCGTGAGAATCTTAAAGCTAAAAAAGCCAAAGAGAAGCTAAGAGAATTGCTTTCTGCATACTTTGCGAAAGAAAAGATTGTTTTAGTGACAAGGAAGCTCAATCAGCTAGAGATAGAAGAGACAAAGATACAGTCTAAAATCAAAGAACACAGCCATAGCCTAGAAGAGATGCAAGAGCAACATTTTGAACTCAAAGATGCACTTCAACGCAGTGGAGGAGAAAAGATACTTTCTATCAGTAAAGAGATAGTACGAAAAACCTATCAACGAGATAGTCGTAAAAAGGTACACAATAATTATCATCTATTGAGTAAAAAGTTAGGTTTGGCTTCTGTTTCTTCTGAACATACTTTTTTGACCAATCTAGCAAAAGTAGAAAAGAGTCTTATCGAGACAGAAGAGAAAAAAGAAGCTTTTGATACAGAGAAATTTTTGCAAAGAAGCTTTTTAGATAAGAAAAATAAGGATTTAATCCACTTAGAAGATGAGCTAGGGTTTTTGCGTCAAAGAAAAAGTAATATCCCGATGCAAAATGCCAAAATACGCGACCAAATTGCCAAAGATATTGGCATAGAACTGTTTTTTGTAGGGGAACTTTTACGCATCACAGATAAGGGCATGGGAGGGAGCGATTGAGAGGGTCTTGCGTCCTTTTGCCTTGTCTTTATTGGTGAATGAGAGTGACTATACTAAGGTAAGTAATTATATAGATAAAACCCATCTCAAAGGAAAAGTCGTTTATCTTAAGGTCTCTGAAACAGCTGTACAAAGACATCAGGAAATAGAAAAATATTCCTTACTTTCTAAAGTAGAGATTCATCATGAGAGTACTTTTTATAGCTGGATAGAATCAGAATTGTATCGGCGTTTTGATTATGCTTGTGTGGAGAACTTGATGGAGTTTAGACGATACAAAAAAGCACTAACGCAAAATGCTCAAATCAAATCTTCTTTGGTACGCCATGAAAAAGATGACAGGTTTAGGGTAGAGGATAGACGGCAGTATATTTTGGGTTGGGAGAATAAAGAAAAGATTTTACAACTCAAAAAAGATATAAGCACACTTCAAGAGGAGCTACGTCTACTAGATAATGCTTTAAAAAGTATAGAGAAACAAGCCAAAAGTACTGAGGTTTTACGTGATGGATTGAGAGATATATTGCATTTTGAAGACTTTGAGAGTATTGATTGGTATGTTATTGCCAAAAAGATAGATGCTTTGGAGCGTGAGAAAGAGGAGCTAGAGAAGAGTTCGGATATTATTAAGACACTTGAAGATGCTTTAACTACGCTCAAAGAAGAAATAAAATCTAAGACGACATCGCTCAATACCTTGTATCAAAAGCAGGGTAAAGTGCAATCAGATAGTGAAAAGTTTCATAAAGAAGAGAGTGAAGCTAGAGAACTTTGTGAGAGTCAAGAAGAAGCATTGAAGCGTTATGACTTAGATTTAAAAATGTACTTAAAAGAGAAAAAACTTCTCAAAATAGAGTTACATACACTTAAAAAAGATGAACATAGTATGCGAGATTTTGTACAAAAAGAGATAGACAGTCTCAATGGAAAAATCAATAGAAGCACGGAGAAAATTACTTCGGCAATGCAAAACTATATTAAAACCTTTCCACTACTTTCTAAGGAAATTGATGCCTCTCTTTCTTCTATGGCAGAGTTTGAAAATATGTTTGTTGTACTCAAGAAAGATGACTTACCAAAGTATGAAAAACGATTTAAAAAACTCTTTAGAGAGGGAACGATACAGCACTTTTTGAGTCTCAAAACACGCTTAGAAGAGGAAGAAAAAGCCATTAGCAAGAAAATATCTCTTGATTAATACTTCATTACACTCTATAGAATACAGCACAGGAACATTTATAGAACTTAGTCAAAGTAAAGCCATTGATACAGATATTAGAGCCTTTAAAGAAGACCTCAAACAAGCTTTATCTGGAACTATTGGAGGAGATGATAGTTATGATGAGAGTAAATTTTTGCAAGTCAAGAAGATTATAGAACGCTTTAATGGGCGTGAACATTTTGTAGATGTAGATAAAAAATGGCGAAAGAAAGTAGCAGATGTACGAAATTGGTTTAGCTTTGGAGCAAACGAAAAATACCAAGGAGACGGTTCACTCAAAGAATATTACAGTGACTCATCAGGAAAATCAGGAGGACAAAAAGAGAAACTAGCTTACACGGTTTTGGCTTCTTCTATTGCCTTTGCTTATGGTTTGGAAGAAAATTCAGAAAAAAGCTTTCGCTTTGTGATGATAGATGAAGCCTTTGGAAAAGGTTCAGATGATTCTACGAAGTATGGTTTAGAGCTTTTTTAAGAAACTCAATCTTCAACTCTTAGTCATTACGCCTATTCAAAAAAATCAATATCATAGAACCTTATATTTCTTCGATTCATTTTGTACATAACCATGAGGGTATGGATTCTTCTGTTGTTGGGCTTAGTGTGGAGGAGTATTTGGAGGGGAAAAGATGAATTATTCGCAAATATTAAAAGACTTAGAAGAAGCTACTCTCTTTGATTTATATCGTTTAACTTCTGCTCTGCAAGAAGAGATGGAGTCTGTAGAGAAGATAAGAAAAGTGAGAAGTAGTTTACGAGTAGGTCAAGTGATTTCTTGGTTTGAGAGTAGTACACATAGATTGGTTAAAGCACAAATTTTAAAATTAAATAAAACGAGATGTTTGGTAGAGAGTATTGAGAGTGCTGAAAAATGGAATATTGTTTATGCATCTATTAACACCGATGATAAAGCGATACATATCAATATGAATCAAAAAAAGGGACTTAAAAAGAGTGAACTAAGTGTAGGTGATACAGATTACCTATCTCAGTAGAGATAATATTCAAGTTATAGGAACAGTGCTTAAATTAAACCCTAAAACAGCAGGGATTATAACATCAAGTAGGGGTGAATGGAGAGTACCATACTCTATGCTAAGTAAAATCATTGATATAGAGGGTGAGGTTGTTGTAGATAGATTTATAGGTGATGTGAGTGTTCGATAATACCCTACAAATTAACATCATCCATTTTCTCATACTCTTCAAGCCTAATCAAAACTTTATCCATAAAATTTACTGGTGCATATTCTAAAAGTTTGATGATTTATTCTACTTTGTTATTTGGTAATGCACTGTTCATTATAACCTTACCATAGTTGATATTTACACCATGGTTTATCTGTGTATTTATAAAACTATTAAAATACTTAAAGCATCTTTTTATTAAGTGCTGAATTATTTCTAATAAGATATAATAATACAAAATAAGAAGGAGTTTTATATGATAAAAAAAAATGTATATTTAGATAATAGTGAAAATGTTGTCTTAAATAATAACTTAGAGATTTCAAGTGAGCAGTTTGTATCACAAGCTAAAATTGATGAAGTACTGGCAGTGGTTGATAGTTTGGATTTTACACCTATTAGTTTTAAATTAGAAGCTGAATATGCTTGGTCAAAAGAGAGTTTAGCTTTAGCTCTACCATTATACAAACAATGGTTAGTGCTTCAAGCATGTTATGATGATTATTCAATAGCACCTAGTACTTTTGATTGATGAATATTGGCATACACATATTTTAGATACAAGAAAAATATATGGAAGATTGCCAATTGGTATTTGGTGAATATTTACATCATTTCCCTTATTTTGGATTACGAAATGAACAAGATGCAAAAGAGTTATCAAAAGGTTTTGAACTGACTAAAAAATTATATAAACATCACTTTGGAGTAGAACATTTAGGTGATAATGTAAAAGAAGCTGGTTGTGGTAGATGTTCAGGTGGTCCAAATAGTTGTAGATAATGGCTATTTTAAAAATAGAAGATAAATTTAGTAGTTTTTTGGCTACTAAATTTAATAAATTAAAATTAAAACATAATAGTGATATTATAAAGTTTTTAGATGAAACAGATGAAATACAAAATATTTCTAATAGCATTTCTAAGCTACTTAGTAAAGATTACTTTGTAGTTTTGAAAAATTTTAATTTAGTAGATGATAAAAATTTATTTTTTCACTTTTCTTCATTATTTGGAGAAGTTTATCCTGAAATAGATTTTACTGATATAAAAATAGATTGTCCATATACTGGTTGTGTAAGTAGTTATTTAGTTTGGCATACTGATGACGCAATATTGGGAAATTTACAACCTAAATATAGCACACTTTATATTATTGAAGAAGACCCCCTAAAATTACCTCAAAATGGAATATTAGATATAGATGATTTGGTATATTACTTAGAATTAAATGATATAGATTTTTTAGAAGAACTTTTAACAAAAGAATTTCCTATGCTTTCAAAAGGTGTACATTATTATGATTCTAAAAAAGAAGATATATCAATCAGTCAAACATTATTATATGAAGAAGATAATGAAATAAAAGTTAGATTTGATTTACATCGTATTAAATCGTATTATTTTTCAAAGAATATAAAGCAGTCAATTGAAGAAAAGAAAATTATTAATAAGTTTTTAACTCTCGCAGATAAACTTAAAAAAAGTGTCTATCTTGAAAAACATGATTTTCTCATTTTAAACAATAGAAAGACCTTACATGATAGAAGTGAATGTAGCCTTGAACTCAATCAAGATGGCTCATTTAATACAAGAGAAATATTTGTAGGATTTATTGTTGAATAATTTTCATATTACGAAAGTCAATAAACAATTGAGACAAAATGGTAATTTTAATTTTTGGATTTCAATGATAAAAGATTCTCAAATTTTGATAGAAGCTGATTTAAAAAAAAATGTATTAGACTATGGTTGTGGAGATGGTGGATTATTACAACTTTTTGATTTGATGGATAACTTAGATTTTGGATTAGGTTTAGAATTAGATGAAAATTTAATAAAAAAGCTAATAAAAATAATGAGAATAAATTGATTGGATATACAAAATATCAAGATTATATTTTAGAAGAATATAAAAGTTATTTTGATGTTGTTTATTCGCAAGAGGTAATTTATACGATAAAATATTTAAAAATACATGCACAAGAAATTTTTGATACACTTAAAAGAGGTGGATATTACTTTGCGACAATTGGAAGTCATATTGAAAATCCTTTATGGAGCAAAAGACGACAGCTTATTAGAGATGAAGAAGAATATTATGCCTATGATTATTCATTAGAAGAGATAGCTGATATATTTTATAGTATTGGATTTCAAGTATCATTAAAAAGACTACCTGTAGATTATCCATTAATTTATAATCCAAAACTTACAAAAGATTTTTCAAATTCATTATATGACTTAGTTAATATTCAACGTATGAAACAATACCTTAGCCAATTTGTATTTTTACTAAAAATAGCTATTTTCTTCTTCTCTAACCCTCCTATTTACGGGGTTTGAACTTTTAAAAATATGCTCTTTTCATTTGGCGAAGGTATTGATGAAAATAACATGATTTTAGTTTTGGAAACCATTTGAAAAATAATGTAGACTTACTAAAGATAAAGAAACTTGGACTCTTTAGTAATTGGGTTTATAATACTAGGTTTTCTATTTAATATAATTAAATTTGAGTATATATTATTAATAGATTTATTAAAAGGAATAGCTGGAGGAATAGCACTATATTTATTATATCTAAGATTTAAAACAACTGATGATATTAAGAAAAATCAAGAAGAGCAATTTCACTTAACAAATCAATATAAAAACTTTTTAGAAACAAGTAAATTATTAACGGATAAAGATTCTACAATAGAAGCCAAAATATCTGCTATGTATTTATTATTATGATTATGCTAAAAAGTATCCTTCTGAGATAGAGAAAGTTTATCAGCTATTAGCAGAATATATAAAACCATTATTAAAATGTATTGATAATGAGTGCAATACAGAACAATATACAAAAACAAAATCTCAAATAGATATTGGTACACTTAGAAATATGTCTTATACATATAAAAAAAAAATAAAATTTTAAATTTAAATATTTATGATCAATATAATAATTTAGTAGAAATTATCAATAAATGGCAAATATATGGTACAAATACAGAAAAATAAATATCTATTTCTTTGATTATATTAAGAGACTTAACAACAAATATTTTACCAAATATAAATGAACATATTGAATTGTCAAATATTATTATTTTTAATTTAAATGTTAATTTTGTTAAGGATAAAATAAGTTTTCAATCTACTATTAGACCAACTTATAATTTAGTATTTTTAAATTGTAATTTAAAAGGTGTTGATTTTTCAAATAGTAAATTTTATGATTGTAAGTTTATAAATTGTGATTTGGATAATGCTAATTTTAGTGAGTCTTCATTAATGGGTATCAAATATTTTTATTCAGATTTAAGTGGTGCTAATTTTAAAGATACTACTTTAAATAATATTGAATTTATCAATTGTCATTTTAAAAATAAAAATATTATTAATACTGATTTTAGACAGTCTTTATTAAAAAAAGAAATTAAAATTTAACAATTTTCAAGTAATCTAAATGGTCTTTGACTATTTAAAGAATTTCAGATATTACTGGAAAAATTAAAGTTTTGCAAGAACTTTATTAATGAATCTTAATCATGAATGATTTTGAAACACAAATAGCTTCTTTTAAACTTCTTCAAAATCATAGAATTCAAAAAAAATATAAAGTTAAATATCAACATCTTTTTCAAAAAAATATTTTCAACTATTTGTTAGAGATTAACTCCAAACAGATTATTAAACTATATAAAATAGATGTACAAAGTAAAACTTTAACTTTTGAATATTTCTCATCATTAACATTAAGAGAAAAATTAAAAGAAGATAGAAATATTTCTTTTAAAAATTTAAAAAATATATTGAAAGATATAGCTGTATCTATTGAATTTTTACATAAAAAGAATATTGTTCATATTGATATTAATGACACAAATATTTTAATCTAATGAATAATTTAGATATTAAATTAAACGATTTTGGATTTTTTATAGAGATTTTAAATGGGAAAAACAATAGCTTAAAACAGATTGATATTCATTCTTATATTATTTTAGTATATATAGAATACTTCAGTTATCACAGCAGTGGAAAGCTATATCCTCATTTGAAGTTTTATTTTATTAAAGATAATTTAGATTATTTTAGTTGTACCAAGTTTTTTTTCATATAGTCTATGGATTAGAGGAAATTCTCAAATGGATTAGAATAAATAACACATCAGAAAACAATCTAAAAATATGTCTCAATTGATATTCCACTTCATAAAATTACATCTAGTTATTGGCGTGAGTGGAAGTGGTAAATCTACTTCTGATTTCATATAATGTATTGGCTACTAGCTAAGCGACGAGAGAAGATTGATAGTGGTAATGTGCTAATTGTTATGATTATGCTTTATTCGTCCAAAGGGTGAGGAGTATTGAAAACCTACCTTATTGTATTACTCTTAAACAAAGAGGGCTACAACAGTCTATATCTTCAACTCTAGCTACTATTGCTAAGTTGCATGAACTTTTAAGAGAAGAGTTTGTTAAATATGGACAGATTATGGGTGATAGTGGAAATATTATAGATAAGCCTAATATAGATGAGATACAAGAGTTTATAAGTAAATATTATTCAAAAGAAAAATTTACATATTTTGCAGTTGTAGCTTTTAATAAACAGACAGACGGAATAAAAGAGTTACAAATATTGAAAAATAATAATATTGATGAAGCTATTTTTATATCATCATTTGATGGGAAAGAAAAAGTAAAAAGAGTATCAACTGTTAAAAGTTTAAATAGTAAGTTTAAGCATACAATTTTAGTATCATTTGACAACATTAAAGATATAAAAAAATATGAGAATGTAGCTTTAGATAGCTTTTTGGCTGAGAGTAAAAATTTGTTTATTAATTTTGGATTTGAATACCCAGATTTGAAAACGGGAAAAATTTATCAAAAAAAATCCACTCAATTATTAAGCTTTAATGCAACCAATAAATTTAGTGGAAAGTGTGAACAATGCAATGGTCATGGATTAGTTGAAGATATTGATTTAGATTTATTGATATTCAAAGATAAAAACTTAGATGAACACTTTTTAAATTTAGAGGATAATGGAAAGGGTGCTTATAAATATGTAAATATACGACCTAATAGTATTCAAAAGATTTGCAAAAACAGAAAATTAATTTAAATCAAACTTTTATGATTTAGCTTAATACAGAACAAGAAATTATAAAAAATGAAGTCTATCCCAAAATACTAAAACATCAAGCAAAGCCATCAATTGGCAAATTTGTAAAAAGTATTAAATGTCCTATATGTGATGGTTCAAGATTGAACTATAAAGCAAATGCTATTAAACTTCATGGAGTAAATATTAGTGAAATACTAAGTTTTACAGTAGATAAATTATATGATTTTTTACAAGATAAAGAACTTCATCATAAAAAGATATTGACTATTCTACACTCTTTACAAAAAGCTACTTTAGGATATTTGACACTTGATAGAACAACTGATACTTTGAGTGGTGGAGTTACAAAGGTTGAAATTTGCTATGGAGTTAAATAGTGATTATAAAGATTTGTTGTATATTTTAGGATGAGCCATCAACTGGGCTACATCCGTATAAT
>JAUZSQ010000044.1 GCA_030949325.1 Sulfurovum sp. | reverse complement strand
TAAGCCAGTGCTTTTACGTGTCTTGTGGATAGTCTATGCCAAACACTATGTTCTTAGTAACTATTTGAAATTTACAGAGTTTTTGGGTGTACCACCTCTTATAGAGGACATGCTTCGAGTTCGGATGAGGATGTACTAGATGCGATGGCTACTGCGTTCGACAATTTAAAAGTGGTAGCTATGCCATCTTGGGTAAAGACGATGTGGTCAAAATACTCGAAGGCAAAGGCACACAGCAAGACTTCTTGGAGTTTGTACGCTATGCAGATGAGCAGATAGCAAAAAGCATAAGCGGATCGGTACTAAGTGGTACAGCCACTAAGACTGGTACACAGGCACTAGGAACCTAGTACACGAGAAAAATCGTAATGAGATCAGTAGCAGGAGATGTCAAGTTCGCAAAAAGTAAGGTAAGAGAATTTTTAAGATACTAGGACTTACACCCGATCTCAATATACAGATAGAACAAGATGTGGACTTACATCAAAGAAACGCTTACCTTACAAGTACTCAAAGAACTAGGTTATACGCTCACCCCAGAGCAGATGGCAAAAGAGTTTGATACTACCCTTGCACGAGGGTAAAGAGAGCAACAAGAGGTTAGAGCCAAACACAAAAGTCTCTACCTTACCTAAAGACAAGACAGATCAATTTGTAGCGTCTAAGGCATTTAAAGAGCAGCTGCAAACAAACGAGATAGAAATAAAGAAGGAATTAGAAACTCATACTGCTAAAGGCAGAGAGTTTTGAAGAGGCATTTGATGCATTGTTGACGGCATATCCTGATGCAGGGTTTGAGGAGCTTGAAGATACTTTTACAAAAGTACTTTTCAATGCAGAGATATTTGGACAAGAAGAGGAATTATAAGGATGGAGTTTTTTATAAAGGCACAGCAGTTTGTGCATGAGATGCAGATTTTAGTAGCAGTGCTGTTTGGGATGTTTGTACAGTTCTTTTTTGGTAACACCAAAAACACACGTGTCGCACTCACAGTGGTCATCTCTTCACTTTTTGTAGCACTCTACATCGTGCCACCTCTCATAGATATGCTAAAGATCAAATCTGACGGGGTTTTAGCCATTAGTGGATATGCACTTTCATCCGTGATGAGTATAGAGATACTTTCTCTTATCATAGATGATCCTACCAGCAGTATGAGAGAAAAAGCAGAAAATTATCTAGGTGTAGACACACAAAGAAAGGAGGATGAAGATGAAAATTGAAAAATATGACTACCCATTCGTCTTAGGGATTATCGTGATCTTTGCAACGTTAATCTCTTTGGTTGGAAAAATCCTATGAATATATTTGATCTCATCACAGGCAAGATAGCTTTAGGAATGATCGTAGGATTATCTGTACTAATATATGCTCAAGCGTGGCAATTAGATATCTTAGAAGAAAAGCTCTCTACTTGTCAGACTACGCATAAGGCTACGCAGTTACTCATACAGGCAAACAAGACGCACTATGCGACAAACATCAAATACTATGATGCAGCCATCAACGATACGGTCATTTTTTATGAAGATCAGCTCATCCATATAGACAACTTCAAAGGAGAAACACATGAAACTATTTGTCAAACTTCTAAGCGTTTGTTTGATCAGTTTAAGTATTAGTGGATGTGGAGCCAAAGAGTTACTGCTAGTACCACAAAAGTGTATACCACCTGTACCACAAAAGCCAACTATTAAAAATTATAAATGCGACACACTACTTTCAAGCTCAAAGCAGTGCCTACGTAACTACAGCAAGATGAAAGCCTACGCTAGCAAACTTGAAGAGGCGAACAAAGTACATGTCCAGGTAAGCCTTTGTAGTTTTGACAGATCTGCTCGCTTTGGAGAGTATCGCTTACCTCAAAGACAAATACCCCGAATTACATTTTGACTATGACGAGCTTATGCATGAAGCACACCACAAGGCTTTTACCGTAGCCAAAGTGACAAGGCTAGATCTTCTTAGCGATCTACAAACAAGCCTCATAGAAGCACAACAAAAAGGTCAGAGTTTCAAAAGTTGGAAAGCCAACATAGAAGGAACGCTCAAGGGAAAAGGATGGTGGGGTGATATTACAGTAACAAACCCAAAGACAGGAGAGACAAAAGACATCTTTGTTGGCTCAAGAAGACTCAAAACCATTTACGATACCAATATGCGTACATCTTATGCACAAGGTCGCTACAAATCACAAATGCAAAGTGAGGGTGAGTACCTCAGATACTCAGCCGTCCTTGACCAAATCACAAGACCTAGCCACGCAACGATGCACGGCATTGTGCTGCCAAAAGACCATATCTGGTGGGAGCAGAACTATCCACCAAATGGCTGGCACTGTAGATGTAAGGTCCAGGTACTTAGTGATACAGATCTAAAACGTAGAGGGCTAAAGGTTTATGATGGAACTATGCAGAAAATAGCAGATAAAGACTGGGCGTATCATGCAGGGAAAGGGAAATCACTAGACAAAACCTACGCTGACAAAGTAAACACACTCAAAAGGGGATGTAAAGAGAGTAATGCACGCAAAAGAAACGTACCTTGTACCTTTGCAGATGTAGCAGCTAAAGCGATGGAAGAAGATATAAGTACCTTAGCACAAAGAGTAGTCATCTTTAAGGCTATTAAGGATCTCTTTACCACAGAGACACCTAAGCGCGTGGAATTAACCAAAAGTGACATATTTGGTGAAGAAAAGAAAGTACTACTTAGCAGTGATACCGTAGGATCACATGGACATCATCCTGAGATAGGAGCATTTGAGTATAGTCTTGTGCCACTTATGTTGAAAGGTCGAACGTTTAGGCAAAAAGAAAATATATATGTCATCATTAAAAAGCTTGGGAAATACTACAGGGTAGCACTTAAAAATATAAAAGATAAAGATGAGATATTTGTTGTGAGTCTTTTGGTGGTGACGGATATTGAGAAGGAGTTGAGGAAATTATCGAAATTTGAAGAGGTGAAAGAGTGACCAACTCTTTCTTATCTATAGCAGTAGAGGAGCACTCTCTACTATTAAGCCACTTACTGGGAGTCAATCCCTTTGCCTTTTGGAGCCTCAATACACTATATATAAAAGCAATGATACCAAAAAGGAGTAAAAATGTCAATAGAGATCACAGGATTAGAAGAAGTTCAAGCCCAATTAACCAACCTTTCCCGAAGCCTTACACCCTCTGCGATGGGTAGAAAGATGCATACTATCGGCAATAAAGTATCTAACGTTATAGAAGATGCATTTGAGGATGAACGCAGTCCATTTGGACAAAGCTGGCAACCACGCAAACGCACAAGAAGAGGACAGAGTACAAAAGTACTGCGAAAAAGTGGGGATCTATCTGATAGATGGCTAGTTCACGCAACACCAAACCAAGTAGAGGTAAGTAACAACATAGCATGGTACGGCATCATCCACCAAGAGGGAACTAGCAGTGCAGGACGAAGACGAAATGCAGTCATCCCTGCACGTCCATTCTTGCCTATAGATCAAAGTGGGAGATTGGAACCCACTCTCCTAAGGGAGATAAAAGAGTATCTTGATGAGGAGATAGAGGGAGTGCTTAGATAGGTAGATAGGTAGGTAGGTTGTTTATAACATTTAATTAGACCGCTTAACTCTATTCCTCACATCACTTTCTAGTTCTCCTATGTCTTCGAGATAGTCGTTATGATCTACAGAAAAGAGATCTTCAACCACAACCTCTTTGCTTATAAAAGGGTGCTTGCAGACAGGACATCTACGATACCGTAGGGTAGTAAGCCCTCGTTGCGTACCATAGCAGATAGTTTTTTGATTTCCACAGTTGGGGTTTGGGCATACCATGTTTTTATCCTTTGTAGTTTTGGTTGTTTGCAGAGAGTGAGGGTTTTAACTTTTTTATGCCAGATATGACTTTGCTCGCCTCTTGTGGAGTAAGGGTTTCAAGTGTATTTAAAGCCTTGTTTAACGTACGTTTCACAAATTTCAAAAGTGACTCCTCATCTTTGTATGTATCTATGGTGCTGCCAAAGATGCTTTATAAATGCTACTTGTTGATGAGACGCACCATTTGTAGGTATCTCATCACTTTTCATCTCGAAGTACTCTACTAGCTTTATGAGTACTTCAAGTTTGAGGTCTTTAGAACTGTCTACGCCCAAATGCTTTTTAGAAAAGTTTTGTAAGCTATAGGATTTTCTTTATAAACATTCACATAGCGTGGTGCTAAGTGCAGTTTGCGTAGCAGGCTGATCTGGTAGCCTCTTTGTTTTCCTGTCATAGTTTACTCCTAGTGTTTTGTATCCATGCTTTTAATTCTTTTGCTTTAGTCTCATCTACAAGACTTAGCACCTCATTAAACACTTCACCCTCACTTTTGAGTAGTTGGAATGTCACCTGCAGTAGCAAGGATATGGCTATATCAGTCTTGCTTTTGTCTAGCTGTTCCCAAAACAAAGACTCATAAGTCTCAAAGTTAGGTGAAAAGACTCAAATTCTTTTAGTCTTTTGTAGGCTTTTTGGGTTTTGTTGTTCATGTATTTATCTCCTTAAATTTACACACAACCCTTACAACTTGTACAAGTTGTTAGAGTTGCTCTTCGTTTAGCGTGTAAGTAAACACATTTGAGACCTTTTAGCATCCCAAAGATCGCCCTCGTACTTATCTAGTGTATCTCTTGCTGTTTTGTCATCTTTTTATGTCCTATATACTCAAGGAGTGCGGTTTTGTTTAGTCCTTCAGGATGATTTTTGAGTGTGTCTATGACTTTTGAGGAAAAGCCTTTATCATAAGTACTCATCGCCGCACTTTTGTACTCTTTTTTGGTCAAAGCAAAACTTCCTATCGCGGTATCTACATGCCATGCACAGTTTTCTATGCCTGCACGTTCTTTTTGCACAGTAAGTAAAAACTCTATGTTCTTGGTATCACTAAAGGTCTTTTTTAGTGCATACATACAGTCTATTGAGTTCTTTATGTTGTTGCTCCCCTGGTAGTTTTTACCGTCTTTATTGGCGTGTCCTAGTATGAGTATGGTGGCACTCATGCTTCACGGATATTCATAAGGGCATCCATAGCCCTCATAACACGACCCTCGTTCATTACATCCACAAAGTTACGCAAACTATCGAAGATGAAAAGACAATCCTTTATACGCTTCCTCCCGTAGCTCCCTCCTCAATAAGAAGTAGTAGCTCAAAGCCTGTCATTTCCACACGACTACGCTGTATGTAGTCTAGGTTTTCATACTGATCCACAAGTGTTTCATTGATGCCTCTATCTTTAAGTACGCCTACTGGGTTGTCAAGATCCAAATAAGTCACACGCTTAACCTTCTCATAGTGCAGCACATGTTTAGCGATGGCTTGACTCAAAAAACTCTTACCATTCCCACCCTCAGCCCAGTAAAAGGTTATAAGATTTTTTGGCAGCAGTCCCTCTATTAGAAACTCTGTTTTTACAGAGAAGTGCTTCTCTTGTAAGCTCATGTTTTTTAATTTGTAAAATATGGTCATTTTTATTTTTATCCTTTTATATTTATTTAATAAACTCAATAAAACCTCTCTCAAGAGGCTCTATGAATCTAATTTACGCAAACCTCACAGGGTCTATTTTGCGTATATCATACTTCTTTCTATAGCCCGTCATCTGCCAATGTGGCATATCCCAACCCCACTTGTTTAAACCCCACTCTATGGGTAAGTTGTATTTGTGTATGACTATTTTCATCGCTATGGCTATATCGTGGAAGGCAGAGGGATTATCCCAACGGTAGTTACCTTTGATGTATGGCACTAGGTCTATGGCCAAACCGTAGAGGTGGTAAGAGTTGTATGTTTTACTTTTACCTTGTTTGACTAGCTTTCTTTGACGTGCGATCGTTCTAACCCCATCGGTGACCCCAAAGTCAACTTTGCAGAGTTTAATCGCTTCACATACAGCAAAAGCAAGGGTAGGATGAAGCCCTACCATTCTTTTTTTTGATTTTCTTCCAAATTTATACATACTATCCACCTAATCAATATCTGAGATATTAAGTGAGATATTTTCCCACTTATCTTCTGTACTTTTGCGCTCATAAAAGCGTATATAGCTCTTGCTTCCCACGACTTCTATAGCATCATCTATGATTGCCATAGCTTCTATCCAGAGGGGATGTTCTATGTCATAGCTCTTTAGGCTAAGTATCTGTTTTACATTGACATTACCCTTTTTATCTACCTCAAATACCTTCATAATGAGTGTCTTTAGGTCACCATTGGCATCTTTCGTAATCTCTTTGAAGTACATATCAAACTTCTCTTTAGCAAAGGTAAGCTTCTCGTCAAAGCCAATGTGGGTGGCGACTGCTATTTGTACTTTTTTAAGTCCGTCAAAGCTTTCTAGTGTAATGTTTCCTTTGTTACTCTTTTTTGTTACATCCAATCCGTACTCATCTCTAAGTATTTCCATATATGTTGCGATGTCCTGCAAAGCTTCTTTCTTAAAGTCACGTAAGACTTCACGCTTCTCATTTACCTTTTCTAAAATATCATAGACTAACTCATCCTTCATCTTGTCATCGGCTCTGACCATGTCGGGATGCACAGTTTCACCTTTTTTATTTATCCATATTTTTGGCATGTTTTCTCCTTTTGTTGTTGTCATCTATAGCTCTACTTGCTACTAGACTAAGCTGTATTCCTACTTGATTGTGTGTTGCTAATGTCTTTTTTGTTGTTTTGTTATCCATTCAATTTACCTTTAAATCATGTAAGTGCTAACACTCCACAGAACCTAGTATCACTAGGCTCTAGCAGTATTAGTTTTTGATTTTATTGCTTAGGTCCAGGTACTCATACATCATCCAAGCCCCTATAGCCAATCCAAACACAAAAAATGCCCCACTCATCGTGCATATACCCATGTGTCCATAGCGTCTATAAAGGACTCTATATTCATAGGATCACTTGTTACCATCACATAAGTCGTTCCATCTTTTCTGCCTCTAATTGTTATCATGTCATTTTCCTTTTGTGTTATTGCGGTATTACTATCGTAGGAAGTACCATTTTGATGTGCTTGACATCTAGTACTTCGTTGCGTGAATTGGCATAAGTCAGAGCCGTGTCATAGATGCTGTTTTTAGCTACTCTTAGGTTGTTTGTAAGTGTTCGTATGTACTCACTCACTTCGCCAAACATCGCTACCCACTCATCATCTTCAAGAGGTTGAAACTCAAACTTACGGTTAATGCGTGAGCTAAGTTGAAGGAGCGAACCACCTCTACCTTGTAAATTACCTAGTAAGAGATGCGTCCCCACCAATGCCATAGCCACACCAGACTCATCTTGTATGGCTCTAAGTGTCTCCAGAGTAGAGGTCTTCATATTTTCCGCTTCATCTATGATGAGGATGTTATTTGAACGCCTAGAAAGTCTAAAATGCTTAATCAGGTTCTCTTGCATCGCAAAAGGTGTGCCTTTTTGTACACCTACCTTTTCACAGATGGCATCTAGCACATTTCTAGTAGAGATGGAAACAGAGGTATATATGACTATGGCTTCGGGGTGTCCTTTTTCAAACTCTTTGATCATCACTGTTTTGCCAGAACCCGGTACGCCGTAGATGATGCAGGTCTTTCTAGCTGTCTGCACTTGCGTTAAGATGTCGTGTGCTATAATTACATTTCTCGTTCTATGTATCTCTTTTTCCTCTATCTCTACATAGGGGCTAAAGTTCGAGATGTACGCTTCGAGTTTTTTCTCCAAACCTTTTTCATCACCTCTATAAGACCCTTTAAAGTATTGACTTATCATAGACGGGCTGACATTTATACCTCTAGCAATATCCGCAGATATAAGCTGATTTTCTTTCATAAACGCTCTGACTCTTTTTTGCATAATAACTCCTTTTTATTTGTACTCTAAACAGAGTTTAAAAGGCTTCTTTAAGCCCTTTAAACCGTGTTTACGCTCGGTCTTCTTCTATTAGCTGGTCGTAGTAGCTGTTGTTTTGTACAGGTTTTGGTTCTTTTGGTTTTGGTGTAGGTTTGGCAATCGTATAAGATGCAGCGGCACCTGTACGATAAGCTACATTGCTATCTTGGAACTCTTCCATCATCTTTTCTGCATCTTTGATGGTCTTTTTGGTTGCCTTGAGCGTTTTGGCATAGGCTTTGTTCATGGTCTTTTGTTCTTCTTGTGTCATGGCTTCGGCTTTTAGCTCTATATTTTTGGCTACACCTAGGTATTTATCAGCGTGATAAACGAAGATCTCATTGGTATTGTCTATATTCTCATAGATATTCAGCCATGTACGTTGGGTAAGACCCGTCATCCATATATCTACACCTTGGTAGGTAACGTTTGCTATTTTAATACCTTCAGAACTCAGTCTTCTGCTATGTTTTTTGCCTAATCTTCTGTAGATACTTTGTAACTCTTCTTTATCCCCTCTAAAATGCTCAAATGCTTCATAACTTAGGGCTTTGTCTGCTAGTTCTCCATCAATCATAATCTGTAGTTCGTCTGATGTAAGTAGTCTATGTACAGGAATGCGCGTCTTTTTTGAGGTTCTTACATCTATTTTAGATGCGTATTGGTCTTCTATCTCTTTTCGTTTTTTGACATCATTTCCTATATAACCTGGAAGGAGAGAAAGTTTGCCTTGAAGTACGCCAAAAAAGCGTTCTATAGAGCCTTTTTCTCGTCCTTGACCTACTCTAGCTTTGACATTTTCTATACCTACATCATCTAATAGATCCGTATAGTGATAAGAGGTATAATCTTGACCATTGTCCATCTTAATCATCTCTGGTACGCCCATTAGTTCAAAGGATTTATAAAGTACGCGTACTTGTGCATAAGAGTCTAGGCTCTGCGTAAGAGTGGCTACTGATACACCTGAATAGCTATCTCTCACGGCTGTCAAGAACATACGTTTGATGCTAGAAGTGCCGTCATCATGCAGCACATGACACATAAAGTCAAAGGTGGTAGCATCTACTTGCCACTCTTGGTTGATATAGCTGATGTCTCTTACACCTACTGGGCGAGCTTGGAGTAGTCCATCCCATCCATAGCTTAGAAATATTTTGAGGTGTGCATCTTCTTCTTTGAGTGCAGATAGGGCATTGGAGAAACCTGAGTAACTTACGACACTTTCAGGCTTTATATTGTGGTCACACACACCTGAAAGCTCCATGTTCTTCTGATACGCATACATAAAGTGCATTTGATAGATAGCTTTGCGTATGCCTTTGCTACCTACAGCATAGGCACACTTCTTTACCAACGCATAGTCTATGGTTTTGACCTTGTCACTCTTGCCACGCGTATCTAATAGACCCATTTTGCCCTCTTTTTTCCATTTGTTTATCCAATGTCTAAACTTACGCTCTAGGCTTTGGCGTTCTTTGTCTGTAGGTATCTTGAACGCTACATCATATAAACCATTAATAATAGACTTTAGTGAGTATTTATGATTCAAATAAAAGTGTACAAGCAATGCTTTGTTTTCTGCACTAGGTCTATTTTCAAATATATCAAACTCCTTTAGCTCTTTAAGTGCTGTGAGTGTGATATGTGAATACATAGTGGCTTTTTTGTCTGATTTTTGCTCATGATACTCATAGCTCTTACCTCTAGCAGAATGTACCACTTCTACAACATACACCACCCCATCAAAGCTAAGCGTAAACTCTCCAGCCTCTAGGGCTTTTTTGGTGCGTCTTGCAATAGTTTCATAGCGTAGTCCTACAAGTGTAGAGAGTGTTTTTGATGTCATTATGCCGTCGCTTTGTCATCGGCTTTGGGTACAAGCCCTAGCTCTACTAGCTTGGCTGTAATAGGTGCTGATTTGCCCTTGCCATAGATGATGACTTTGAGTGTGTTGAGATTGACATCTATGACTTTAGCAAAGTGCTTTATAGATCCATACTCTGCGATAATCTTCTGTCCCAATGGATGTGTTTTTGCCATAATTTACTCCTTTTTTATCTATGTGATAGTGCTTTAAAATTGCATTGTTAAGGGGATATTGCTAAGTCCTTTTGGTATAATGAGTCATCACAACATCAAAAAACCACAAGAACTTAGCAATATATTTTAAGGATTAGACATGACACAAGATTTAGAATATTTAAAAAAAGAAAACAATGAGCATAACCTAAAACTTCACTATGAAGCACTTAGAAAAGAACTAGATATCGTTCTTACAAGCTCAATCCCTCAACAGTTAGCCAATATGAAAACCCTCTTATGGGTAAACTTTATTATGATTGGACTTATATTGCAAACTATAAAGAAGTTTCCATTACCGACATTACTGTATGCTTTTTCTCTTCTCCACATTGGCAATAGTTATAGTCATCACAGCAATGCTTACCAATCGAACTAAAGCCTATGGTGTACCTGATGACATCAATTATATGTTTGGATTTGAACAAGATAAAAAGACGATTACAAATGCTCTCTATAACATGATGTTGGCAACAAAAAATGATATAGACTCAAACCATAAAGTCTTAAAAAATAGAGGTAGTCTTATGCATACAGCTACTTGGTTCACTCTTTCAGCAATTATCTTTATCTTTATTTCATTTGCTCTTATCCAATCAAATCTATGAAAGGAGGAAATGTATGGCAGATAATAAAAAAAGTCCAACCCCACCCAAAGATGTGACAGTCCGACCGGCTACAACTAGGAAAATTCAAGAAAACAGTAAGTCGAAAAAGACACAGACTGACAAAAAAAGCAAAGGTTAATACATAGAGCCATACCAGTGGCTCTACTCATCAAACAACCATATACTCATAAACATAAGCCACAGTATAAATTCCCATTCATCGAACATCACACATCCTTTGAGTTTTTATCCCCTTAACAATGCAATTTTAAAGAACGCTAGGTGCGTCAAAGCACACTGTTAAGGGGATATTGCTAAGTCCTTTGGTTATAATTAGTTTGCACACAAATTAATACTAAAGGACTTAGGAATGGAAACTATGGAAGATAGATATGGAAAAGAGTTTAGTGACGAAATACGGAAAGCTCAGCCTATGGGAGCTACTTTTGATATATGGAAGCATCTCTTAGATAGATTTGGCAGGTGTGGCATTAAGCTCACATCAAAACAGCAAACCCTACTCAGTAAAGATGTTCAGCACTTCACCGATGATATGTTTGACAAGTACCTTGGCACAACATATCCTGGGCTTTTTAGCAAAGACTAAAATAGTATCTTGCTAGAGTTGAACGCATAAACAAAGTCAAGCAGTAGTGCATCTTCTTTGAGTGCAACCACAAGAGCAGTAGTATAAACACTAAAGCTCATAGGCTCAGATATACCTCTTTGTTTTGCTATGTGTTCATAAAGGCTATACAAGTCTTCTATTGGTACACGACCATTTCTTTTAATCCCACTAAAGATAGAGTAAGCTAGTGTCACATCGGTATCATTATGTAATTTTAACACGACCATTTCCTTTTGATAAGTTTTTATCCCCTTAACAATGCAATTTTAAAGACCTCTTTTAGCACCCTCTATAATCCTTTTTAGTATTATATATTTGGTAATGCTATTTGGTATTATAGTACAAAATTCCGTACTTGTCAAGATAATAATACATATTTCTGTATAAAAAGGTATAAGAATGCTATATGAGAGAATAAAAAGAGCGAGAAAACAGTCTAAAATAACACTTGATAATTTATCTAAATCCCTAAGTATAGGGCGTACTACGCTTATAGACTATGAAAAAGGGAACTCTGAACCCAAAGTTAGTACAGTTATTAAGATGTCGGAAATCTGTACTGTAGATACAAATTGGCTACTTACAGGTAAAGGAGAGATGAAAATAGCTTCTACGCCTAGCAATGCAACCATCCAACTAGGAGATAACAATAACAATATTATTGTAGGTAATGGCAATGGAAGCATCAACATCAACACAGAGAAGTTCAACCACAAAGAAGACATCAAAGACATCATAGAGCTACTAGAATTTGCACCAGCAGGATTCCTCACCATCATCAAAGAAAAGCTCCTAGCCTTCAAAAAGATGAGCCACTTTTAAGCCCTCTTAAACAGCCGTTAAATGCTTGTTTAACTTAAGCCCATTTGCTTTAAGGTTCGCCCTTTTGTGTCATTAGCTAAAATCCTACTTTTCCCAAATCCTAGCAAGTGCCGTGTGGGTGGGGATTTGGGTGAGTCATTAGCTATGTCATTAGTGTGTCATTAGCTACATTTTAGGGCTATTTTGAGAGGGTTAGGATGAGAGCAAACGCCGTATATAGGGGCTTTGACGGCTTAAGGTTCGGGGTGTGACATTCTTGATGAGAATGGGTGTGATGTTTTTGACTGGGTTTTACAC
>JAUZSQ010000043.1 GCA_030949325.1 Sulfurovum sp. | reverse complement strand
AAAAAAAAGAACAACCCAGAAAGAAGAATATCAAAAAAGAAAAATAACAAAATGTAAGGGAAGGGGTGTGGCACCCTGGTAGGAGGCGGCTAGCCCGCTGCCAACTCTGTAGTACTCAAGGGATGGAAAAGCATATTGTCTCAGGCTCAGGGATGAGGGAGGAAACTGTCCTGTAAAGGATAAGAAGCTTATTCATACTTTTGAGGGGGATGGTTATGCTGTTAACTCTGTAGCATTTTCAAGCGATGGAAAGTATATTGTCTCAGGCTCTGGTGATAACAGTGTGAAGCTTTGGTCTGTGGAGGAGATGAAGCCTACACAATTTCTTTGAGGGGCATAGTGCTTGGGTTAATTCTGTAGCATTTTCAAGCGATGGAAAGTTTATTGTCTCAGGCTCTACTGATGATAGTGTGAAGCTTTGGTCTGTAAAGAAGATGAAGCTTCTACATACTTTTGAGGGGCATAGTGCTTGGGTTAATTCTGTAGCATTTTCAAGCGATGGAAAGTTTATTGTCTCAGGCTCTAGTGATAATAGTGTGAAGCTTTGGTCTGTAAAGGAGATGAAGCTTCTACATACTTTTGAGGGGCATAGTCATTGGGTTAACTCTGTAGCATTTTCAAGCGATGGAAAGTATATTGTCTCAGGCTCTAGGGATGAGAGTGTGAAGCTTTGGTCTGTAAAGGATAAGAAGCTTCTACATACTTTTGAAGGACATAGTTCTTATGTTAACTCTGTAGCATTTTCAAGCGATGGAAAGTTTATTGTCTCAGGTTCTAATCGATAATAGTGAAGCTTTGGTCTGTGGAGTCAAGAAGAAGTTTCAGCCATTGTACATCCTTTGAGGGATATAGTGATACCGTTTACTCTGCAGCATTTTCAAGTGATGAGAAGCTTCATTGTCCCCAGGCCCTGGCACAATGGCGATGATAGTGCGAAGCTTCTTGGTCCGTAAAGGATACAGAAGCTTCTTCACACTTCTTTGACACACCTTCGCCAAAATGAAAGTGAGCATATTTTGAAAAGTTCAAACCCCGTAAATAGGAGTGGTTAGAGAAATAGCTGAAAATAGCTACTCTTAGTAGGCATACAAATTGGCTAAGGTGTTATTTTGAAGGACACAGTTCCATCGTCTCAATTCGCGCATTTCTCTCGCCAGATGTAAGCTCATCGTCCCAACGGCCCCACGGCTAATAGCATGGAAGTCCGTAAAGGATGTAGAAGCTTCCTAACATACCCCTTGAGGGATATAGTTCTATTGTTAACTCTGTGGTATTTTCAAGTGATGGAAAGTTTATTGTCTCAGGGTCTAGTGATAATAGTGTGAATCTTTGGTCTGTGGAGGAGATGAAGCTTCTACATACTTTTGAGGGGCATAGTGCTTGGGTTAATTCTGTAGCATTTTCAAGCGATGGAGAGTTTATTGTTTCAGGCTCTCGTGATGAGAATCTGAAGCTTTGGTCTGTAAAGGAGAAGAAGCTTCTCCATACTTTTGAGGGGCATAGTGATTATGTTCAATCTGTATCATTTTCAAATGATGGAAAGTTTATTGTCTCAGTCTCTTTGGATGGTAGTGTGAAACTTTGGTCTGTGGAGCATAAGAAGCTTATTCATACTTTTGAGGGGGATGGTTTTACTGTTTTCTCTGTAGCATTTTCAAGCGATGGAAAGTTTATTATCTCAGGCTCTCCTAATAATAGTGTGAAACTTTGGTCTGTAGAGGAGAAGAAGCTTATTCATATTTTTAAGGGGAATAGGGAGGATTATAGTGTTTTCTCTGTAGCATTTTCAAATGACGGGAAGTTTATTGTCTCAGGCTCTGATGATAATACTGTGAATCTTTGGTCTGCAGAGGAGAAAAAGGCTTTATAGGTTTGAGGGGGCATAGTAATAGTGTTCAATCTGTAGCATTTCCAAATGATGGAAAGTTTATTATCTCAAGCTCTAGTGATAATACTGTGAAGCTTTGGTCTGTGGAGCATAAGAAGCTTGTATGGGATATGTGGGTTATTCGTTCTCATTGGGTTTGGTTTGAGAATAGAAACAAAGCTATGTTTAGAAGTGATGATGGGAGTTTAGTTTTGGATAAATATAGCTCTCAATCAATCCTACCCAAAGACAATACGCCCAAAGATAATTTAGATATTGATATACCTAAAGAGATAGATATTTATTCTCAACAAAGTGTTACTGTAAAAGTAAATATTACAAACTTGGATAAAAACACCTCTTATTGGATAAGTGCTATAAGTAGTGAGGCAAATATCATACTCTACCCCAATAAAATCATAAAACTTAAACCCAAAGAGAGTAAAGTTTTAGATTTTAAACTTTCTTCTTCATTGCCTATAGAAGATAGACAACCATTTAGTAAGGATATTAATATCACATTTATCACAGCCAATGGAGTGTATGAGACTAAAAAGATAAAAGTCAATTTTAAAACGCCGAAGATAGAGATAAGTAAAGCACACTTTACACCTAAAGACAAAACGCTCATTGTAGAAATTATCAATAGTGGAAGTGAAGCTATAAAAGACTTGAAGATAAAAATAGGTGAGGATATACAAGAGATAAAAAATATAGAAGCCAATGCTATTGTATCCAAATCTTTTGTATTGACTAAAGCACCTGAAGAGATAGAAGCTAGAATCTATAAAGACTTTTATGAGTGGAATTTGAACTCAAAAGTAAGTGTTGAGAGTATGTTTGTTCTTTATATTATATTGGCTATTTTGATAATAGTGCTAATAGTCTCTATATTTTACTACCGTAGATACAAAAACCCTCTAGTATAGACCTCTCCACCCATCCCAAAATATATTGACCCTAGCATACAGTGAATTAAAGAATGCCAAAATGAAACTCTCTAAAATAGATAGATTTGAGACTGTACTCTCCAAAGCCAATGTCTCTAAGAAGGTATTTGATAATGCCTTTCCTTTGATACACAGAGTGAGATGCAAAAGCTAGAACACATAGCCAAAAGACTCTATAGTAGTGTGGAGAAAGTAGATAGCTACTATGAGCTTCATCTTGACAATGAATTTCCTCTTTCTTTAGATAGATTGGTTGTGAAGTTTGTGTATGCTAACGATATGGAAGATATGCGTTTTGAGATAAAAGAAGCAGGTATATTGAGAGGTAAGATAGTATTTCTCATCGCTACAGAAGAGATGATGCCGACGCTTTATGAGAAACTCACTTCAGACAAAACCAATCTTTATGTGGGCTTAGAGTCACAAGAGCTTAGCCATCTACTCCTCTCACCCAAGCCCCAAGAAGTCTTGGCAAAACTTATATCTTCTCAGATAGCACTCACCCAAATATCTCCTTATCAGATAGGTGGAGGGGTACATAGAGAATCTATATTTTTTGGTAGAGACAAAATTATCAGCCATATCATCAACAAAGGGCTAAGCAACTACATCATCATAGGGGGACGGCAAGTAGGTAAATCTTCTCTGCTCAAAGCCATAGAAAGAAGCTACAATGAGATAGGAGAAGTAGAGTGCCATTATATCTCTGCGTCCAACGCCAATCTCATAGAAGACATCAAGTTACAGCTAAATCAAGAAGAAAAGAGTAACAAAGCCTTGGCACAAGTTATCAACAGTGGTGAGAAGCGTTATTTGTTTCTCATAGATGAAGCAGATGATTTTGTGAAGTATGAAAAGAAGCATGACTATGCCAACCTCAAATTTATGAGAAGCCTTAGCGAAAAAATAATGCTTCCTTTATCTTGGCAGGATTTTGGGAGATATATCAATATACCTATTTTGATTATCAATCACCACTAAAAAACTTTGGTACACAGTTTGAACTAGAGGAATTAGAGTGGGAAGCGTGTATCTCATTGGCGACTTTACCTATGAGGTCACTAGGACTTGCGTATGAGAATGACGCTATAGTAGAAGGGATGATAAGCTCTGTAGGACAAAGAGCAAATCTTATACAAAAAGTATGTGAACACCTCATAGAAAATATTGCCCAAACGCAAAAAATAATTACACAAGAGGATATATCAAAAGCCTTAAAAGATAGCAAACTATTGGAATTGTTTCAAGATTGGAATCAGCTATCAACTGAACCCAAAGAGCAATGGATAGACAGAGTAGTACTTTACTCAACCATAGAACAAAATAGCTTTGATGACAGAGACTTACAAGAGACTATCAAAAAGTATACACTCAATATCAACAGCAATGAATTGGACAAATCACTAGCAAGACTAAGACTAGGCTACATCATCAAAAAAGAAAATGATGGATATAGCTACCGTGTGCCTATATTTAGAGAGTGGGTGTTGAAAAACGATATTGGGGCTAGGCTTGAGAGTGAAGTGAAGTATAAAGGATAAAGATACCTTCTCCTATTTCCCTTTCCCCCATCTATCTTCTCTAACGGAGCGTATCCATAGCCAGTTGATAAGGATATAGCAAAGTGTTGGGATGAGGATAGCATAGAAGGCTGAGCCTACATAAAGGGGGATGAAGATATTGCCCATGTTGTTGGAAAACCACTCTAGGGTGAGTTCAATATCCGTAGCACCTGCGTAGCCTAAGAGAAAATTGCCTGTGAGGTACTCTATATAGTACATAGGAGGCATGGTAAAGGGATTGGAGAGCCATACCATAGCAATGGCTATAGGGACGTTAAATTTCATAAATGGTGTGATGGCTAAGACTGCTAACATTTGCATAGGCATGGGGATGAAGGCAAAAAATAGTCCTATAAAAACACCTTGGCTAATCATCTTGCGATTGACATTGAAATAGGCTTTGGGTAGATGGTATTTGGCCAAGAAGGTATCGAGCTTACCTTTGGTGCTACGTCTGTTTTTAAAGAATTTTCGTATCATAGTCTATCCGTTATGTATGCATTTTATAGTAGTAGTGTAATACGCAAACGCTTTAAATCCCCTTTTTATCAAGATTTGTGTAAAATACACTTCACAAATTACTCACATAAGGTTACATTATGAGCGGATATATGCTTTTTTCTGGTACTTCTAACCCTGAACTCTCTGAAGAGATAGCCAAATATTTGGATATGCCTCTTTCCAAAGCCGATATTAATCGTTTTTCAGACGGTGAAATTAATGTCAAAATTGCAGAGTCGGTGCGTGGTAAAGATGTCTTTATCATCCAACCTACCTCAGCACCTGCGAACAGTAATCTCATGGAACTGTTGATTATGACCGATGCCTTGAAGCGTTCTTCTGCGAAATCTATTACGGCAGTTGTTCCTTATTATGGATATGCTAGACAAGACAGAAAAGCAGCACCTCGTGTGCCTATTACAGCCAAGCTTGTGGCAAACTTGATGGAAACATCAGGTATTACGCGTATGGTCACTGTAGATTTACATGCATCTCAGATACAAGGATTTTTTTGATATACCTGTAGATAACTTGTATGGGGCTATTATCTTTATGGATTATATCAAATCAAAGAACTTTAAAAATCCTGTGATTGCTAGTCCTGATATTGGTGGAGTGGCTCGTGCTAGATATTTTGCCAATAAATTGGGTCTTGATATGGTCATTGTCGATAAGCGTCGAGAAAAAGCCAATGAATCTGAAGTGATGAATATCATTGGAGATGTCAAAGGAAAAGATGTTATTTTGATAGATGATATGGTAGATACAGCAGGAACCATGATAAAAGGGGCTTCAGCACTCAAAAAGTTGGGCGCTACATCAGTGATGGCATGTTGTACGCATCCTGTGCTTTCTGGTCCTGCGTATGAGCGTATAGAAGAGGGTGATTTGGATGAACTGGTTGTGGCTGATACCATTCCTATGCTGAAGACTTCTAATAAAATAAAGGTGCTTTCTACTGCGTCTATGTTGGGTGAAGTGATACGACGTGTACACAACAACGAAAGTGTCAATTCACTCTTTGAAACCAATACCTAAGTATTAGGGTAGGCTTTGGAGAGTGCATCATAGAGAGATTGGGCTGTGATGTCTTGCTTTTGGATATCTTGTTTCTCTAGGATACTTTGCATGACGACATTATCTTCTTTTCCCTTCCATATTTTGATATAAGAACCCTCTTTGTAGCCGTGGTCTTGACGAAATTTGTTGAGGATATTCTTGCCTACATAGAGACTATACAGACTGTCGATATTGAGTCCAGATTGTAAGGCTACTTCGATAAATGCAACAAATAGCTTGGAAGTATCTTTCTCACAAAATAGTATTTTGATAAGGCTTTCTACGGTTTGTATCTGTGCATAATAGCTTTTGTCTGTAGGGATACTCTCAGTAGTAAAGCTCTCAAAATTACTTAGGGCTTTGATATGTTCTGCCAAGGTTTCTATATTTCCCAAATCTTCTATTTTATAATCTTGTAGGGCCTGAGACATAATGAAGTGCCAAATATCTACAGCTTCTATTTTGATATTGGCAGTATCAGCTTTGGCATCAATATTTTTCCAGTGTTTCCAAGGGTAAGACTCGATGAGTTCAGCACATTCTAAGTACGAACAACGTCTCCAATCAATGACTTTTCCATGCTTGGTGAAGCCTTTTTCCCAGCCTATTCCATTGGTCGCATCGTTAAGTGTTTGTTGTAGTTGTAACATTTCTAGGACTTTATCCATGGGTTGAACCTTTTTTTCGTATTATAGCAAATATAATCATACCTTTCTACACAACTCAAAGTTCCATGCCCATCATATCCGATTTGCTCTTTAAAGGCAAAAGAGATTCAACATCGTAAATACTTAAAACATTCATCATCTTCATAAAAACCCAAAGACCTGATAGTAAAGCAGGTGTTGTAAATTCTTTGTTCTTTTCAATAAGTCGTCCTGAGAGTTGCACTAAAAACTTTCTAACAGCAGGAGCATTTTCTCTTCCGAACGCTCAATCTTCCAAACAAACAATGTAGCATACGAGACCACGAAAGTCTTCTAAACAGAGCCATTGGGTTTCTTGTTGCCAACTTTCAAGATTAAATCCAGCAGATTTTAAAAGTTTAAAATAGCTTTCTATTTTCCATCTATG
>JAUZSQ010000042.1 GCA_030949325.1 Sulfurovum sp. | reverse complement strand
ATATCTATCATAAAGGGGTTAAAATGCAAACTATAGAGCTTCAAAATATACTAATATGGATATAAAATTATTTGATAATTTAATTATGGATGATTAAAAACTCTTGGTTGGAGAAATATAAATTATCAGATATAGATAAAAAAAGTCGATGCTATTATCATGAGATTTCTTGCATCTCTTTACAAGAGAAAACTTTTTCAGATAAGTGAAGAGGCAAGAGATTAATCAATAAGGATAATTTTTTAGAATATTTAGAGCAGTTAAGAAGAGTATTTAGAAAACATAGAAGATTTGGCACTCACAACAAACATTGCTCAAAAAAGTAGATAAGGCTTTAGATATTATTACGCTCATACAATTTAGAATCAGTGGAGCAATCAGTGATTATAGGCTAGAACATCAATGCAAATAATCAAAGAAAACAGTTATACACGAGACAAATCAAAGCTTCTACGCAAAAATATCCTTTTAAAAGACCTTATCGAAGAGAGTGAACGCATATTTATAGAAAATCCACAAGACAAAAGAGTAAGACTTCATAAAATAAATTGTAAAAAAGATAAAAATAGATACTCTATCTCCATTGTAAATACACAATATAGAATATTGGCAACCATCTGTAATGAGATAGCCGTATTTACAAAATTGGTTAATCATAAAACCTATGATAGGATTAATAAAAATTGTTGATTTTATATTATAGTTCATCAAAATAATCTGTAGGGTGCTGTTTTCAACGCAGCACAATAAATAATTACCAATACTTGCTCAATTATTCTCAAGCTATAGGTATATTTAACTCTATGATAGTCATGAATAAAGGCTTACCCTTTGATGTTAAAATACCCAATAAAGAGACAGCAAAAGCATTAGATGAATTAAAATTAAAACAAGGTAAAAGCTTTAACAATATAGATGAACTTTTTGCAGACTTGGATAAATAAATGTACCCAATATTTAGAACAAATAGTTTTAAAAAAGATTATAAAAAGTTATCAAAAGAAGATAAGGTTTTACGTTGAAGAGAGTGCTATCTAAAACCTGATTTATTATTAATTTATAGAATAGAAAATAAGATTTTAGAATTAGCCCTAACGCGTGTGGGTAGCCATTCTAAACTATTTGGAAAGTAAAGCGTTTTCAGCTCTTAATAAAGATGAATAAGTTATCTATCAAGAAGATAATCTGTAGGGTGCGTTTCCCAACCCACCACAAACTCAATAAACAATCAACTCTTTTTGCATTTAACTATTTGGTGCGTTAGGAAACAGCACACGAAGGTTTTGGTGTGTCTTGAGATGGAGATTATTCCTAGGAATAAAAGGTAGCATTAGCATCACCTCCTAAAATTTTATTTTTAAAACTCCTCTAAAGTCCGATGAGGACGGTGTTTCTAGGAAATTATTGTTATCGAACTGAGGTTATTAAGTAAGAAGAGATTAGAGAAGTTCCTTTTAAGGGAATATCTAATATACTCAAACTATGAATGTAATTAGCAAACGAACACTTATTAAATTTTATGAATCGTATTCTAGCTCAAAAACTGCCTTAGAGGTTTGGCACTCTGACACAAGAAAAGCCTTATGGCAAACTCCAAATGATATTAAAAAAGTCTATTCTTCAGCATACCTTTCTACACAACTAACTCAAAAGAAAAAGTGCTATTATTCAAGTAAAAGAAAAGACATGAATCAAAGACTAAAAAAAGATATCAGAAGTTAGTAAGAGGTGAGATGAATACAAAACATAGAAGCCAAAGTGGAATGAACCTAGTATTAGAGACTGATGGATGGAGTCAAGTTCAAGCGTCATGGCGATTTTATAATAATGAAGAAGTAACAATTCCCTCACTCAATGACCCCATCATAGAAGAAGTGGTAGAGCAAAGTAACAAAAGAGCAGGTAACTATACCTTGGTAGCCTATGATTGGTCACATTTAGACTATAAAAAGCATACAAAGAAACAGGAACTTGTGACTAAGAATAAGAAAGGGAATGCGAAACAGATAGGATATGATTTGCAAGGTTCATTGGCAATGGATGAGAAAGGAAATCCTTTGGGTGCCTTAGCCCAAAACTTGGCAACAAGTGAGAAGATATACTCCACTTATGATAGCAATATTGATACAAACTTAACGCATTTAGAGGAGTTGGTTCAAAGAACTAAATACATACGAGAAAATTATAAGTTTGAAAAAGAGTTGGTTGATATTATTGACCGAGAAGGAGATAGTGTAGCCTTAATGAGAGAGTATGAAGCCAATGGTTGGTGCTATCTGATTCGAGCTAAATCAAATCACAAAGTTTACCTGCCTGACGAGGATAGAGAGGTAAAACAAGGAGATTTGGCAAAAGAATTAACGCTAGGAAGCTACCTTAAAACCATTAAATATAAAGTGGATAAAAAGATGCAAAAGGTGAAGATATTTGTCAATGAAATAGAAGTGAATATACGAAGAGATGCCACCAAATCAGTACTTGACGAGGACGGTAAGCGAAAAACTATCTTCACAGCAGGAAAAAGTATTAAGGCAAGGTTTGTGGTGGAGAGATTGGTTGATGAAGACAATAATACTGTTGCCCAATGGATGCTTTTGAGCAATGTTCCCAAAGAGGTAACAGCCACAACTATTGGTACTTGGTATTATCATAGATGGAAAATAGAAAGCTATTTCAAACTTCTAAAATCTTCTGGATTTAATCTTGAAAGTTGGCAACAAGAAACTCCAATGGCTCTGTTTAGAAGACTTCTCGTGGTCTCGTATGCTACATTGTTTGTTTGGAAGATTGAGCGTTCGGAAGAGAAAAATGCTCCTGCTGTTAGAAAGTTTTTAGTGCAACTCTCAGGACGACTTATTGAAAAGAACAAAGAATTTACAACACCTGCTTTACTATCAGGTCTTTGGGTTTTTATGAAGATGATGAATGTTTTAAAGATCTACGATGTTGAGGCTCTTTTTGCCTTTAAAGAGCAAATCGGGGATATGATGGGCATGGAACTTTGAGTTGTGTAGAAAGGTATGATTCTTCAGCTTCTTTTTTTAGGAGATAATAGAGTAGTCTTCAATATCAAAGGTAATAAGTATCGTTTGATTGTACATATTGACTACAAACGTAAGATAGTGAGAGTAAGGTTTATCGGCACACATGCCCAATATGATAAGATAAATGCAGAGGAGATTTAAAATGAGTATTAGACCTATACACAATGAAAAAGATTATGATAACGCTCTTGATAGAGTAGATAAGTTGATGGATTTAGACCCTGAACTAGGCACACAAGATAGTGATGAACTAGAAGTATTGGCTATTTTAATAGAAAAATATGAAGAAAAAGCATGGATAATAAGTGAACCAGACCCAATAGAAGCTATCAAAATACGTATGGAAGAAATGCACCTCAAACAAAAAGACCTCATACCTTATATTGGTAACAAAAGCAAAGTATCAGAAGTACTAAATCGCAAAGTAGGACTATCTTTGAGTATGATATATAACTTAGCTAATGGATTACATTTACCTTTAGAGATATTTTTCAATCCTTATATACGGGTGGAAGATTAGGGGGTACATTATATTATCACCACCCCTTTTTTCAGCATAGGATTGCTAAAGTATTGGTTATATCACAGACGGTGGTGAATGGCGTGATTAAGAGGAGTCTAGTGAGTTGTTATTGTCACCTGACCCCTATTTTTTTTTCTGACCCCTATTTTTTGGATAAACCTTGCTTTATAGGTAGGTTACTATATTTTTTAACCAAGACCTCTTCAGATTTTTCATTTTCATTACTTTCTGATGAACTCGATTCATCACCACCAAATATTGCACCAATTAAATATAATGCAACCAATATTACAAATGCCCATGTTCCAATTTTCTTCATCATTGAAGACCTCCAAAAGTTTTTAGACTAATAAATTAGCCATATGTAAACTTTCAGAAAATTTGAAAACTTAGATACAACGGTTGTTATACTTTGTCGTGTAAGTATTCAGGTGCTATATCTGCCCCATTATCCCAAACCAATGTCTTATGAACATGAAATTTTTTAAATTCATTAACTTGTTTTAGTGGTTGAAAAAATGGATGTTTTTTTGAACTGATATAGTTTTTTAAATCAATAATTTTCTCCAGACCATCATTGAATAGAAACTTTTATTTTGAATTCAGTTATATAGTCTGCTTTGGTTACATGTAGTATCATTTTAGTCTCCTAGTCTAAAGGTGGCACTTTATCAAAAACTTCATCATTTTGAATTTGTTCCCAAGTTCTTAGTATATTTTCTTTTTGTAGTCCGTACCATTTCTTCACAAGCTTTTTAGCTGTATTTGGTAGTTTTCCATTTATGACTTCACCATCTTTTATAGAAAATACTGCTTCGTATTCTCCATATTCTGCATGAAAATGAGATGGTGGATGGTCATCAAAATATATTGTTATTCTGATTCCATAAAATCTACTTATTTCTGGCATTGTTACTCCACATAATTTCAAATATTCTTAATTATATCTAATTTTTCCTGTCTTCAAATTAGCTTACAACAATATTTCTTTTTGCTGTCGGCATATTATCTATAAATAAATCTAATAGTTTATCAATATTATAGTCATATTCAGCAGAATAATAAATTGGTCTTATAATATCAACACCAGTTGCTTCTTTAACTCTTCTTTGAATAGAGGTGGATTGTTCCTCTAAAAAAGATTTTAATTTTGACATAGGTTTTTGAGCATCATAATCCCAATGTCTGCCATCTTCATTAGCTAGAATCAGCTTGATTAATAGCTACAAAAATTCTATCTTTTTGAAAATTAGGTACAATTATTTCATTTAAAAGTTTATAAGTTGTTCCCATATCTCGATTTGAGCCTTAAATTATTACCAAAACTAAATCAATAAAGCCATGTGTTTTATTTTCCATTTGATAATCTTTATAGAGTAAATCAACTAATTTTTTAGCATGTTCTTTGTCCTTTTGTTTCCCATCACCAAGACCAGGAGTATCCCATAATCTAAAAGCTATCATTTAATTTATAACTATCTAATGTCATAGTTTCAGGCTCAACACCTCTACCAACTTTTGAAATCTCTTTTTGAAATAGAGCATTTAAAGTTGTAGATTTTCCTGCTCCAGTTACACCAGTAACCATAACATCAAAGATAATGCCGACTTTTATTGGATTTTTCATGTAATTCAGAATATCTATAATTTTTATACATACTTGATTACCATCCAAATAAGCTACCTACAAAACCAATTGCTCCACCAACAGCAGCACCAATTGCAGTTCCAATAACAGGTATAACTGAACCAATGGCTACCCCAGCAGCAGCACCTGCTGCAACATTCTTTGAAACATGCTGTGCTACTTCAATAAAACTTTTTTGTGTTTCTTCTTTATATTTAATTAACTCATCATCATCTTGCCACATATCTTTATTAGTTGATAAGTTATTTACATAAGAAAGTCTTTTTTCTGTTGGAGTATTTTTAACAATAAAATATAATAATTTTGATAAATTCCAAGGTCTTTGTTCTTCATCATCTTCTTTATAACCAGCAGAATAATATATTGGTTCTACATCTATTTTAGTAGCTTCTTTAACTCTGCTTTTTACAGATAAAACTTTCTCATTTAGAAATTTTATTAATTTTTCTTTTGGTTTATTGTTTTCAAAATCCCAATCTCTAAGTAGTCGCTGTATCTGCTTTATTTATAGCTATTAAAATTCTATCTTTTACATTTTCTCCAAGATTTGGAATAATGACTTGATTTATTAGTTCATAGGATGTTCCCAAATCTCTACTTCCACCATCTAAAATTACTAAAACAAGGTCAATTAAAGAATTTCCATCTTTATCTAGTTCATTTAATTTTTTGATAATACCTTTAGAATGTTGAATATCTTTGTCTTTTCCATCACCTAAACCTGGACTATCCCATAAAATAAGATTTTCTAATTCATATTTTTTGATTTCCATTGTTTCAGGGTCTACACCAACACCAACTTTTGCAATATTAGTG
>JAUZSQ010000041.1 GCA_030949325.1 Sulfurovum sp. | reverse complement strand
CTTGTTTTGATAGTTCTTTAAACTCTTCCTGTAACTTTCTTGAACTTCGTCCTTTTAACTTCTTTACTATATCACTCACTGACACTTTGGAGGATACTCTATATGCATATGGACATGGTCTTTACTTACCACTCCCTTTAATATTCTAATATCTTCGGCATCACATATTTGTATAATTATCCTCTGCATCGCTTTTGTATATCACCTTTCAAAACTCCATACCTATATTTTGTTACCCATACTATATGTACTTGTATTTGGCTTATTGTGTGATTTCCATTTCTCATTCCACATTCTAACTTTTAACACATTCGTAGAAGCTAAAGCCTTGCACTAAAGTGCATAGTTTTGACTAGCGTGACTAGGGACAATAAAATTGTTTTTATATTTCCTGTTTTTCCCAACCATTTACCTAGCATCTCTGCTTTTTTATAAATATCTTCTATTTCCTCATCTTTATATGAAATCTTTGTTTTTCTATAAGGAATTAATTCTAACTCTGATTGATTGTTAATATTGATACAATACCTTCGCCAAAATGAAAATGAGCATATTTTGCAAAGTTCAAACCCCGTAAATAGGAGGGCTAGAGAAGAAGAAAATAGCTATTTTTTAGTAAAAATACAAATTGGCTAAGGTATTGTTGATAGCATCGTAATAAATAAGAAACTGTATAGCCTCTCTTGTATAAGGTACAAGATTTTTAATTCTTGTACCAATAAAAATTTTAACAACAGCATTTTCTTCAAGCCATTGATAAAATTTGCTAGTCGTAGTTTTTGGAAATCTATCTCTCGTATTTTTATCTAATAAAAGAGGTAAAAATAAAAAAGTAACAGCAAAAGGTAATCCGTGATTTGTCTCTTTTTGATAAGCTTTTATAGCTATTCGTAAAACTTCTCCACAAAAAGCAGGATTTAGAAGATTAGCAATGACTACGGGTCTATTTTCCCATTGAGGTATCATTTTTTAACCTTTAACAACTCTTCAAAATCAGAATGCCATCCAATTTTAAATTTATTTGATAACATATGACAACTTCCAAGAATTAAATAACTTTCTTCAAATTGTTTTCTAATAAAAACTCTTGGCTTTGTTTCAATATAAAATTTTTTATAAAACTTATTACCATTTACTCTCTTTTTATCCTCAGGTTCATTTTCACATTCATCTGCTAATAAGTCAAATTTCCTATCCCAATCATCAATTAATTTTTTATCATAATCTATCTCTTCTTGTGGGTTTAGAAGATTCTCTCTTAACCATTTAGATCTTTGTTGAAATGCTCTATAATAATCACTAATGGCTGTTGTTTCCATTCTTGATGAAATATTTATTAGTTGAAGCTGTTTAATAAAGTTAAAAGATTTAATTGTCTTTAACTCTTCATCCGTCAATGATATTTTATCAGTAAAATCCATTGGTAGATTATCTTTTTAAAAGTTTCTAAAATAGAATAAATTTCTTCTGATAATTCTTCTAAAGTAATAAAAGTCTTTTTTACTCTGTAAATGTAAAATAGAATTATTTAAAAACCATCCACTAAGTCGTTCAAACATAGGAATAATTTTATTGGGTTCTACAAATATTTTCAATTCATTTTGTATTTTTTGCTCAATATCTTTAAAATCAAAAGATGAGTCTATAATATATATTTTTGGGATAAGTTCTTTTTGTTGAGAAGGAGATAATCTTTGAAATGCAATATATCCTTTTTTATTAGTATCATTTCCAGCTTCATTTGTAATTATATTTAATTTATTTAAAATATCCTCTACTCTTATTAGTTTCACCCTTTTATTTTTAATCTTAAGTATAATAGAATCATCAGAAATATTTACTGTAGTAATAAGTGTAAATCTAGTACTCTTTATATCTACTGTTTTATCTAAAATTTGTTCAGACCAAACTCTTATAGTTTTCCAAAAATCAGAACTTCTATCTGTAAGGTTTGTATCTTTCTTTTTATGATACTTAGTTTGATATAATTTAGTTTCATCTTCTGTTTGTAACTCTATATCATCAAGAGCCTCAATTAAGATTTTTGCATTATTTTCTTGTTTAGAAGTTAATAATAAAAGTAATCCATATTGTATTTGATATAAATAACCTAAAGATGGCTCTTTTGCTGAAAAAATAGGATTTGACATTTAAAATAACTCCTATAAATCAATACCTTAGCCAATTTGTATTTTTACTAAAAATAGCTATTTTCTTCCTTCAACCCTCCTATTTACTGTTTGAACTTTTAAAAATATGCTCTTTTTCATTTTGGCGAAGGTATTGATAAATTTATTTAGTTATAGTCTAACATAATTTTTATAGACTATATTGATAAAAGGGAAAAGTTAGAGTAGAAATTTTATATTTATAAATCCCATCCCAAAGGGAAGAAACATCATCAAGATAATTAAATAACATTACGAGTAACAGATAGTCTCATTCTCTTCTCTTCTCTAATATTAGATTTGATAAAATTCAATGATAAAAGAGAATACAGTATAATTTTTCACCTTCAAACCCCAACCCTCTTCAAAGCACTCTCAACCAAAAAGGTACTCCGATTTATATTATGACTCTTCTCATATTTATCTATCTGCTCCAAAGCATAAAGAGGAATAGCAATATTAATCCTTTTTGTTTTCAATAGGTGTGAGGGTTCTTTAATCACATCTCCTTTTTCTAATGCTACATCCAAATAACACCCAAAAGCGTGATTTAGCATCATTCTCCAAGCTATATAATAAGATAAAACCCCTCCAACCTCTTCTTCTGAAAGGTTTCTTTTGTCGCTATTTCATACTTTAAATTAAGATAATACGCTTTTATTTTTTATCATAAACTTATTATTTTAAAATATATGACTGTTTAATTAAGCTTAATATATATTCAAAGTCATTATCATTTGTGATTCTTATTTGATAATCACCATTGCCCATTTTACCAATATTTGACACATCTCTTGTTATCTCTTTTGGGTCTTCTAATATATTTTTTTGTAAATTGATTGTTATCTTTATGGATTTTGAAAGAATTTCAAAATCTGTTACATTTTTTGAGTTTTTAACAAATGAAATATAAAATTTATTTGCTTTTATAGTAACACCATCAAAATTTAAAATAGACATTTTAAATTTTTCATATAATTCTTTAATTTCATCATTTACTTTTGATAAGTTATCATCTTCAGTATAAACTTTTATCTCTCTACTTACTGAATTAATGGTAGTATTCTCTCTTGAAATTGTTTTTATACTTTCTTCTGCCCCGTCTGTTTGTATTTGATTGTATGATACTGTTTGATTTGTATATTTCTTAATCTCCCATAGTTCAATGGGTAAATCTTTGAAATTTATTGCTTCTCTTTGATAGGTTGTAAATGAAGGAGATATAAACACTTCGAAATGCTCCTTGGCAAGTATTGTTGATTAACCAGTCAATACTCATTTCTTTTCTAATGTGTTTTTGTGTTATTTTCATTATATTCTAAAATAAAATCTGCTTTATTGCTTTAGCATTAAAGATAGGTAAGCATAACCTTGGTCTACTACACTAAAACTTTTATCTCTTTTGTATTCTATAATTACAAAAGAGTTGGATGTCTCATCAAAAGCTAAAGAATCAATCCTAAATTTATTAAGTGAAAATTCAGATTTAACAAAATTTAATCCAAATATCATGGATAAATTATCTTCTGTTAATTGCTGAATATCCTTTTCAAGTTTAAATTTTTCTTCTTTGATGTAGTGTATTTTCTCTTTATTTATTTCAAATAATGCCATATAATTCTTCTTAATATATTTTCATGAGTATAGCTAAAAAGTTATTAGATTTAATATCTCGAATTTTTAACTTTACACAATTCAGCTAATTATACAACTCATTGATATATACTTAAAGATATATATCAAAAAGGAGTAACCCATGACACAACTAGCAAAAGTATTTCAAAACGGCAGAAGCCAAGCCATTAGAATACCCAAAGAGTTTAGAGTCGATACAACAGAAGTCTATATAGAAAAAGTAGGAGATACCTTAGTTATACGCCCTAAACCACAAAATAAATGGGATAACTTTTTTCTAATGTTAGATGATTGTGATAGCTCTGATTTCTTTGTAGATAGAGTTCAACCACCGCTAGACAGTAAGAAAATATTTTAATGCTCTATATGCTTGACAGCAATATCTGTTCTTATATTATCAGAAATAAACCACAAAGTATAAAAAAGAAATTGCAAGAGGTAGAAGAAAATCATACTATTGCACTCTCTAGTATTGTGGTTTCAGAACTACTTTATGGAGCGACCAAAAAAGATATTCCAAAACTTATGAGAATTGTCCTTGCTTTTATAGATAATTTTATTATTTATGATTACTCTAAAGCATCAGCCCAATCCTATGCAAATATTCGTACTGACTTAGAGAAAAGGGAAAGATTATAGAAGCTAATGATTTACTCATAGCTTCTCATGCTTTGAGTCTTGGGGCTGTTTTAGTGACTAATAATACTAGAGAATTTAAGAGAGTTGAAAAGTTAGTTTTAGAAGATTGGAGTCTTTAGAATACGTTTGTTCCACCTTTATAAGGTGGAACAATAGAAACTATAAGTAATTAAATAGCATCAATAATAGCATTAAGTGTAGCAGAAGGTCTCATTGCCTTAGCAGCTAACTCGTCATTTGGATGGAAGTAACCACCGATATCTTGTGCTTGACCTTCAACAGCTAAAAGCTCTTCAATGATTTTTGCTTCATTGTCTTGAAGTGCTTTTGCTACTGGTGCAAATTTCTCTGCTAGTTCAGCGTTGTCGCCTTTAGCCAATGCATCTGCCCAGTACTGAGCTACGAAGAAGTGAGACGCTTTGTTGTCTGGTTGTCCTACTTTTCTACCTGGCTCTTTGTTGTTGTCAAGGTAGGCATTGTTTGCAACATCAAGTGCTTCGGTAAGAGCTTTAAGTTTCGCATCGTCATGTTTGTTACCGATAAATCTTAATGACTCAGCAAGTGCCAAGATTTCACCAAGTGAATCCCATCTTAAGTGACCTTCTTTAAGGAATTGATCCACATGCTTAGGAGCAGAACCACCTGCACCTGTTTCATACAATCCACCACCTGCAAGAAGAGGTACAATAGAAAGCATTTTAGCAGATGTTCCAAGCTCTAAGATTGGGTACATATCTGTAAGGTGATCACGAAGCACGTTTCCAGTTACTGCGATAGTTACTTTACCTTCTCTAACTCTAGCATTTGTAAAGCTAGTAGCGTCAGTTACATTCATAAATTGAATATCAAGTCCAGCTGTATCAAGCTGTGCAAGGTAAGCATCTACTTTGATTTTGATTTCTGCATCGTGAGCTCTGTTTTCATCTAACCAGAAGATAGCAGGAACATTTTCTAATCTTGTTCTCTCAACTGTAAGTCTTACCCAGTCTTTGATTGGAATATCTTTTGTTCTACTCATTCTCCAGATGTCACCAGCTTCACATTCGTGACTCATAAGTACTGTACCATCTTCAGCAGTTACAGTTACTGTACCAGCTTCACCTAGTTCAAATGTAGTTGGGTGAGAACCATACTCTTCTGCTTTTTGTGCCATAAGACCAATGTTTTGCATGGTTCCCATTGTAGATACATCATACTGACCATTCTTCACACAATCAGCTACCATTTCAGCATGGAACATACCGTAAGTAGAATCAGGAATAACAGCTACACATTCAACCGCAGCTCCTGTTCTGTCCCATTGTTTACCACCTTCACGCACAACAACAGGCATTGAAGCATCGATGATTACATCGTTAGATGCATTAAAGTTTGTTGTACCTTTGTCAGAATCAACCATTGCAATTTTTGGAGAATCAGCTTCCACTGCACCTAAGAAAGCTGCTTTAATCGCTGCTTCGTCTGCATGACCTGCAATTTTCTGTTCAAGGTCAGACATACCCATGTTAGGGTTTACATTCAATGCTGCAAATGTATCTGCATATTTAGCGAATACTTCTGGGAAGAATGCAACAAAACCATGACCAAACATAATTGGGTCAGAGATTTTCATCATAGTAGCTTTAAGGTGTAGCGACCATAAAACACCATTTTCTTTTGCATCTGCAATCGTTTTTGCATAGAAAGTATTCAATGCTGAAATTGACATAAATGTACCATCAAGAATTTCAGAGGCAATAGCGTCAATAGTTGTTAGTGTATTACCATTTAAAGCAATCGTTACTTTTTGATCTTTATCATTAGTAATAGACTTTTCATTTGCAAAGAAATCTCCCTTACCTTCCATGTGAGCCACATAGGCTTTAGGATTTTCTGGGAATGCTCTAAGTTTATGAGGATTATTTTGTGCAAACTTCTTTACAGCTACTGCTGCACGTCTATCTGAGTTACCTTCTCTTAAAACAGGGTTTACAGCTGAACCTAGACAAGTACCATACTTAGCTTGAGTTGCTTCTTCATCTGCATTTGCTGGATTTTCAGGGTAAGCAGGGATATCATAACCTTGACCTTGAAGCTCTGCGATACAATCTTTAAGTTGTCCTACTGATGCTGAAATATTTGGAAGTTTGATGATGTTACCATCTGCTTCAAGAACAACTTCTCCAAGTTTAGAAAGTTCATCAACACCTAAATCCATAGCTGCAAGTACACGACCTGCCAGTGAAATATCACTTTCAACAACAGACACACCTGCTGCTTGAGTAAACGCATTTACGATTGGTAACAATGAATACGTAGCAAGTGCTGGCGCTTCATCGATTTTTGTCCAGATAATTTTTGGTAATTTTGACATAGTTAATTCCTTGAATTTTTTAATAAATAAATCTTAGCATCTTTCTAATATAGGAATAATTAAAATACTTTATATTCGTTAAGGTCTATATTCTTTGTTTCAATTTTACACAATATATTCAGCAGGAAAGCCAAGAGGCAAAGGAGCATGAAGTTTCACATACATAGCTGTGTTTGGCGACTGACAAAGCGTATAAGGCACATACAAAAACCTAGCCCCTATTTTATTGTTCTTTTGGCTTTTCTCTTCTATATGTAAGCGTATGCTAGAATCCATCCCCTTAGCAACCTTCTCAGGGATAAGTGTATCCACTGCCAAAATCATAATATCCACATCCCCTTTGACAATACGCTCCCCAAGTAAGACCTCTAAAGCTTCATAACTTTGAGTAGAATCTTTGATTTCATTTTCATACACTTCCACCTCATCTGTATCAGTAAGTAACATAAGAAAGGGTTGAAAGTGTTTCGTCTCTACCAAAGTATCTTGGGCTTTATACACAGCTTTTTCCAAGAAAGCAAAGGCTTTTTCATCGTTTGTATTTGACATAAGTTTCCCATAAAAATAGTTTTGTTTATCTACAATTTATTATACTTATTTTATATTTACTTAAGATTTAACGGCTAACATAGTCTCTACCTTAATTAAGGAGTAAAAATGAACTATCGACATTCTTTATCAAAAGACCTACACTTTAAATACACTTTAATCCAAATTACTATTTAATACACAAAATATATACCAAGGATACAAATGTACAACACAATCAAACGTATAGTCTATGCTTCATGGTTTCAATATACTATTAGCAGAAGTCTCACATGAAAATAACCCATATCAGAACCCAAATCCTACAAGCACCCCTTAAGACCCCTTTTATCACAGCATTGAGAAAAGTAGAGATGCTCGAAGACCTCGTAGTCATTATAGAATGCGACAATGGATACATAGGCTATGGCGAAGGGGCTTCTACTCCTGTCATTACTGGTGAAACCTTGGGTTCTATGAAAGCCTGTATTGCGTACATAAAACCCTATCTAATAGGTAAGGAGATAGAAGACTTCGAGACTATCTTGGACTTAGTACACAGCGTTATCTTGCACAATACCACTGCCAAGTCTGCATTGGAAATTGCCCTCTATGACCTCCTAGCCAAAAGTAAGAAGCTCCCTCTGTTTAGACTATTGGGTGGGACAAAGACCGTATTTTCTACCGATATTACCATTAGCCTCAATCCTATTGAGACCATGATTCTCCACGCTCAAAAAGCCGTAGCCCTAGGATATGATACACTCAAAATCAAGATTGGAGAAGCCCCCCACAAAGATATAGACCGTGTCACTGCCATACATCAAGCCCTAGGCAAAGACATCACCCTCAGACTCGATGCCAACCAAGGTTGGACAGCCCAAGAGAGTGTCACCCTACTTCATACCCTAGAAAAGCAAGATATTATCGCTCAGTTCATAGAACAACCTGTCAAAGCCCAAGATATAGCAGGACTCCAATACATCAAAGAACGTGTCCAAACCCCCCTACTCGCCGATGAGAGTATCTTCTCCTTGGACGATGCACGTCACCTCTTGGAGCTTGAAGCCATTGATTATGTCAATATCAAACTCGCCAAAACAGCAGGAATCAGCCAAGCCCTAGCCTTGGCAGACCTAGCCCAAGATTTTGGAGTCAAGTGCATGATAGGCTGTATGCTAGAAGGTCCCATCTCACTCAGTGCAGGAGTACATCTAGCCTCTGCCAAAGCCCACAGCATCAGCATGATAGACCTAGATGCCGTAAGCCTCCTAGCCTCACATCCCATTGATACCCAAATTGACTTCAACGAAAGCAAGATTACGCTAAGTGAAGCTTATGGATTGGGGGTGGCGTGGGAAAGAGAAGAAGATATATCATAATTAAAATCCTACTCATTCTTTAAGTGATGATAAAGTCTATCACCTCTATAATGGACGAAATAGACAATAAGGAACATACCATGCAAACCATAACAGCCAGTGATTTGAAACAAAATAGTATGAGACTCCAAGATGCATTAAGAAGTGATTTGTTAGTCACTAAAAGAAATAAACCCTTTGTTGTAGTCATGGATTATGAAAAGTATAAGCGTATAGAACAATACATAGATAAAGTAGCCAATGACGAAACACTCAAAGCTATTGCAAATCTTGAAAATGGTACAGATATAGAAACCTATAGTTCAAAAGATAAATTATTTGATGATTTAGGTATCTAAATGTTAGAGATTCATCTTGATAAAGCCTTTAAAAAAGATATTAAACGAGATAAAAAATCTGGTAGATTAAATACAACTGACTTTATAGAACTTAAATATGTCATGGATACTTTAATCGAAGAAATAACCCTATAAACGATAGCTATTTAAAAGCATAGGGGTCAGGTAACAACTACAACCAAGTATCTATCTGCTATACTCCACATAAAAGGAAATAGCCATGCCCAGAAAACCACGTATTGAAATAGCAGGATATTACCATATCATCAACCGAGGTGTAGAACAAAGAGTTATTTTTAAAGAACCTGCTGACTTTGAATACTTTGAAGATTTGATGTGCTTTTATGCTAAAAGTTATGGGATTACAATACATAACTATTGTCTTATGACAAACCACTATCATCTACTTATAGAGATACAAGAAGAAAACCTCTCAAAGTTTATGAGACAACTCAATATGAATTACGCCATCTACTTTAACAAAAAAAATAAAAGAGTAGGACACCTATGGCAAGGACGCTTTAAATCATGGTACGTAACAGATGAGGCTTACCTCTATACACTTATGCTCTACATAGAACAAAATCCTCTTAAAGCTAAGATGGTAAAAAGTATGGAAGAATACCCTTACAGTACATATAATTACTTCTTGGCTTCAGAAATACCTGAGTGCCTACAACAATCATGGATAGTACAAAACTATGGTACTGACAGTGAAGCTATTATAGCTATGCTCAATAGCCCTATAGATATGAGCCAACTCTCGCAGATGAAAAAAGCAGCCTCCCTTATAGAAGCCCCAAATATAGATAAAAAGCCAGACGAAAATAAACTTAAGCAAATGTTTAAAAAAGTAAAAGAGTTAAAAGAGAGAAATAGTATAATCATACAAGCTTATAAAGAGGGATACTCTCAGCAGATGATTGCTAAGGTATTGGAGATAACACAACAAGCTGTGTTTGCTGTGATAAAAAGGGGTAGGAAGTGAGTTGTGATTGTTACCTGACCCCTATACCTTCTTGACCCCTATACCTTTGGCATTGGGCTTTAGCCTCGTCAAAGTTCTAATGAAAATTGGATAAAATCTAAAAAAGGAAACCCTATGTGCATGACCATAAAAGACAAATATATCGACCCCTTTACAGACTTTGGGTTCAAGCATATCTTTGGAACGCAAAATTATAGATTTGGAATACCGTAACTTAGAGAAATTGGGTTTGTCTATTATTGATAGACGTGCTATCTTTGATGTCTATTGTACGGATGAGAAAAACCATAACTTCATCGTAGAACTCCAAAGAAGTAAACAACGATATTTCAAAGATAGAAGTGTGTATTATACGTCATTTCCTATCCAAGAACAGTCCAAAAAAGGAGACTGGGATTATCGCTTGGAGAAAATATACTTTGTAGGTATCTTAGATTTTGTAATGGATGATACACATGATAATTATCTCAGCAAAGTCCAACTGATGAACTGCGATAGCAAAGAGATATTTTATGATAAGCTTACCTATTATTATTTGGAAATGCCCAAGTTTAAAAAGAGTGAATCCCAACTCTCTTCTCATTTGGAATATTGGCTCTATTATCTCAATAACCTAGCAGATAGCCAAGCCATACCGAGCAAACTTAAAAAAGATAACGTACTTACAGAAGCCTTTGAAGTCGCAGAGTTTTTAGCCCTTAATAAAGATGAACAATTTACCTATCAACAAGACTTAAAGCGAAGACTCGACTATAAAGCTGTGATGGACTATGCCAAAGAAGAATCAGAAAAAGAAGGGGTGTTGATAGGTTTGGAGCAAGGATTGGAGCAGGGATTAGAGCAAGGTAAAATAGCCATAGCAAAAAACCTCTTAGATATTTTGGATGATGAGACGATTGCTAGTAAAACAGGTTTGAGTTTGGACGTGCGTTTGTTGAGATAAGCTAATACTTCTCGTCCTAACTTCATAGACTGTTTACCCATTTTTGGCTATAATAATCTCATGAATGAAATAGAAAAAAATAATTTTACATTAAAAAACATTAAAAGCAAAGGCAGTAGTCTCTTGTCTCATGTAGGTGGGTTTATTGATAATGCTGTGAAAGTTTTTAAGAAAGATGAATCTTCTATGTCCGTCGAAGAGAAGATAGAGAAACAGCACCTGCTTAATTTTGGCTATGGGATTGGTGCAGGGATTGTGATTTATCATTTTATGATAGGGGCTATTTTGATTTTGGCTATTATTTGGTTTTATAATCTTTCTTTGAAAAAAACCAAGAACCTTATAGCAGAACAAAATCCTAGTAAGCGAACCTACAAGAAACGAAAAACCACCAAATCTTATACAGAAGATGCAGATGATAGCATCGATATACACCATACTTAAAGGGAGTCTCTTATGTTATTAGGCGTAAATATAGACCATATAGCTGTCCTTAGAGAAGCCAGAAAGATAGCAGAACCTGACCCACTTGATGCTTTGGGTATCTGTAAACGTGCAGGGGCTGACCAGATTACGATACATTTGCGTGAAGACAGACGACATATCCAAGACAAGGATGCCCAAAATATTATTGAGCTCTCTGCTCTGCCTGTCAATTTGGAGTGTGCTATTTCACCAGAGATGATAAAGATAGCCTGTGAGCTCAAACCCCATCGTGTGACGCTAGTCCCTGAGAAACGAGAAGAAGTCACTACCGAAGGTGGACTCTATATCCAAGGGGAACAAGTGCAACTTAAGGAAGCTATCAAGAGCTTACAAGCCCATGAGATAGAGGTTTCTTTGTTTATAGACCTTAGTCTTGATGCGATTAGGGCTTCTATTGCTTTGGGTGTAGAGTGGATAGAATTTCATACAGGACATTATGCCAATATCTATGCGATGCTCTATAGCAATTTGTCAAAAACACATCACAGCATCCCAGAACTAGAACTCTGCCGAACAGACCTCAAAAAAATGCTCAAAGAAGAGCTTTGTAAATTACGACTGCTGAGTTGTGAAGCGATGGAGCAAGGCTTACGCGTTGCTGCTGGTCATGGACTGACGATGCAAAATGTCAAAGATATTGTAGAGATAGAGACGATTGAGGAGCTCAATATTGGTCAAAGTATTGTAGCCCGTGCTATTTATGTAGGATTAGAGCAATCTATACATGATATCAAAACACAAATGATTCGATAATGAGCAGGAAAAAAATTGCTGTCTCCATCGGTGACCTCAATGGTATAGGTATTCAACTGGCACTCCAAAATCATGCCCTGCTCTATGAGTCTAGTGATATATTTTATTGTATAGACAAAGCCATGCTTCTTCAAGCCTCCCAAAAACTTGATATCCCTATCCCTGAGGGCTTTGAGACGATTGAAGATATCTCTGCGTATTTTGATATTGAAGCAGGACAAGTCTCCAAAGAAAGTGGTGCCTATGCCTATGCCTCTTTTGTCAAAGCAGTCTCTTTAGCAAACTGCCATGAAGTTGATGCTATTTGTACCTTGCCTATTCACAAAAAAGCATGGGAGTTAGCAGGTGTAGAGTACAAGGGTCATACGGATGCCTTGCGTGACTTTTTTGATGCTGAAGCGATTATGATGCTAGGTTGTGAGCAAATGTATGTGGCACTCTTTACCGAGCATATTCCACTCAAAGAAGTGGCATCTTCTATCAACAAAAAGTCTTTAGTCCGATTTTTACTTGATTTTTACAAGACAGCCAAACCTAGCAGTACCGTAGCAGTATTGGGTCTGAATCCTCATGCAGGAGATGAGGGAGTCTTAGGAGATGAAGAGCGTATTATTGAAGAAGCCATTGAGTATGTGCATACACAAATAGGTCAAGATAAACCCTACCCTATTTATACTAAGCCTCTGGTTCCTGATGTGGCTTTTACGCCTAATGTTCGCAAAAACTATAGCCATTATATTGCCATGTACCATGACCAAGGTTTGGCACCTCTAAAGGCTCTGTATTTTGATGAAGGCATCAATATTTCTTTAAATCTACCTATTGTGCGTACTTCCGTTGACCACGGTACAGCATTTGATATTGCCTACACCCATACCAAGCTCAACTCCTATAGCTATCTTAATGCTATACAATATATTAAGGATATTTCATGAAAAACCGTCTTATTATTACCATCAGTACGATTAATGGTTCCAAGCAATACTCTGTGCATCAAATTATTAAAAAAGTAATTTTTGTGCTGGTGATGATTTTTCTTCTTATTGGGGTAGGCACACTCTATTATATTCAGTTCTTAAGTGAAAAAATAGACCACTCAAAAGTAGAAATAAATTCATTTAAGACAGAGATTGTTGGCTTAAAGGCGATGACCACTGAGCTTAAGACTATGGGAGATACCCTCCAAAGTAATAATGATAAACTCAAAGACCACAAAGCACAGTTACTTAGCCGAATCAATGAGGATACAGATAAGCTCTATTCGGTCAATGAGTATTTGCGTGAGGTCGAAGATATCATGGGAATAGGACCTGATATCAATACCAGTTTTTCAGAGCGTATCGTACAAGCCAAGGAACAAGAACAAACCAAAAAAGATATACTTGTAGAGCATGTCAAAGAAGAAAGTAAGCAAGAAAAAATTACCGCCATCCAAAAGATGTTATTACTCAATAATATCCCCAATGGTAAACCCTTGAAGTACAAACGTGTCTCTAGTGAATTTGGCTATAGAGTCCACCCCGTGACCAAAAGAAAAACCTTTCATGCAGGGTTAGATTTACCTGCGAAACATGGTACGCCTATCTATGCTCCTGCAAGTGGTGCAATCGTTTATGCCAAGAAAAAGGGGCATTATGGTAACTTTATCCTCATTGCACATTCGTATGGATTCAAAACAGCCTATGGGCATTTGAGCCGTTTTGCTGTCAAAAGTGGTGACTATGTGAGCAAAGGACAAAAGATAGGCTATGTAGGAAGTACAGGCAGAAGTACAGGACCTCATCTACACTATGAAGTACGTTATCTGAGCAAGTGGTTAGACCCTAAGAAATTTATGTTTATGGATTTAGATAACATTAACAATATAAGCGATAGAATAGACTTAGTCAATTGGACAAGTATTTTAAAACAAACAGAAAAACTCATTAGTCTTTCTACAAAATAACACAAAACAAACACAAAAAGGAAATAATATGGCATTATTTGGAGACAAGAAAGAACCTAGAACTATCAGCTCGGATAAAATTTCTTCGGCAACTATCATTACAGCATGTATGAAAGTCACAGGAGATTTGGATGGTAGTGATACGATACATGTAGATGGAAATGTATTGGGAAATATCACCGTAAGTAACACGCTAGTCATTGGAAACAGTGGCGTCGTCGAAGGTGATGTTCGTGCAAAAAATGTCATTATTAATGGTGAGCTTAAAGGGACGATTCATTGTGATAACCTAGAAGTCATGAAAACAGGTAAAGTAGGTAAAAGTATTGTAGCCAAGCACCTTATTCTCGATGGTGCTATCAATGGTGAGATTACAGGTCTTGAAAGCATTCAAGTATTGGAAAACAGTCATATTGATGCCGTATGTATCAAGAGTAAAACCATTACTGTCCATGGCAAAATTGATGGAACAGTCATTGCTTCTGAAATACTTGAAATTGGTGCCAAAGGTTTCGTAGAAGGACAAATTACGGTCAAAAATATCAAAACCGAAGAAGGTGGTCGAATGATAGGTACGATGTCAACCTATCAAGAAAGTGACGAAAATACCAATATCAAAGCTAAAGCCACTCCATCTAAAGGCAAACCTACAGCCAAAGGCAAACCTACAGCCAAGGGTAAAGGGTCAGTATCTAGCGAAGGCGAAGATGATTTCTTTAAAAAATAGTCTATCAAGAGGTGCTAAAATAGTATAGCACCCTCTTCCTCACTCTTTGCCTCATGTTCTTGACGTCTTGTATACAATACTTCTTCACATGATTTACATACATAACGATAATGCTCCCTATCATAATGAATAATATCTCCTTCAGCCATATCGTTATAACATTCAGCACAAAGATGACTTACCCTTGCTAGTAACTCTACAGTAGCTTCTTGTGAGATAAAGTAGCTATGACTACGCATGCTTTGCCTCTAGTTCTTCTATCATTTCTTTGGCTACACTTAGGGTATCATCTAACGCATAGGCTTTTTGATATTGTACTAAGGCATCGCTATAACGTTTACTGTCATAGAGTGTATTGGCATAGTTAAAGTAATGTCCTGCATACTCTTCATCTAAGGCGATGGCTTTCTTGTGATGTACTTCTGCTGCGCTATTTTCACCCATACTGTGTAGGGTATTTGCCAACAGTACATGAGCCATATCGTCATTGGCATCTATACTAAGAAGCGTTTCATAGCAAGATTTTGCCTCAGTAAATACTTGGGTTTGTGTATATACATAGCCCATTTTTTGTAAAACATGGGCATTTTTGGGTTCGATAATGAGTGCAGAACCCAAGGCTTTGGATGCTTCATCAAAATCGTTTTTCTCCATAGCTTCATCTGCCATCACTAAGAGTTGCTCTATACGTGAAACCTCTACTCTAGGTCGAGCAAAGGTTTTGTCAGGACGGTTAATTCCACCGATATGGGTATCCTCGGTTTTGGCTTCAAAGTCGATACCTCTTTTGGGATGATTGCCAGAAAAAAGTTGTTTGAAAAAAAGGTATAAGATACCTCCAGCGATAATAAAAAGTAAAAGTTGAAATGTAGTCATGAATGCTCCAAAAGTAAATATGACATCATAGAATAATCTAACTTAAAAGCAAAGAAAAAGCGATAAAAATTGAAATCTATTTTTGTAACTGTGAAGCAATATCTCCTATCAACTCATCCATCTCTGTTCTGCTTTCAAAGACAAAAGAGTGCTTCTCATCCTCACCTAGATACATAAAGACACCATAGCCTACAATCTCTACCTTGCCTTTGGCTTCAACATCAATCCACTCTAGGCTCACTTGTGTCGTCTCATCTTTGTATCCTGTCTTGACTACAACAGCAGGATAGAGCTGTGTAATCTTACGCGTTTCAAATTGTTTATCTTGTATAGTTATAATCATAAAAAGATTATAGTATAATCCTACTAAAATACACAATTTTAGGGGATAATATTAATTTTACTCAATATCACTCAAAGTATTATGCCGAACTACTGACACTTCAAAACAGTGCTAATTCTATTGATAGATTATCTCAGTCAATATTCAATGCTCAGATTGACTTGAACCCTCATCAAGTTGAAGCAGCGCTCTTTGCTTTTAAGTCACCAATATCTAGTGGTGTTATTTTAGCTGATGAAGCTGGTCTTGTTCTTACTCAGTATTGGAGTGAAAGAAAAAGAAAAATCATTGTTATCGCACCATCAAGTCTTAGAAAACAGTGGTCTATGGAACTTAAAGAGAAGTTCTTTTTAGATAGCTTTATATTAGATGGTAAAAGCTACAAAGAAGAAGTAGCAAAAGGCAATAAAAATCCCTTTGAACAAAAAGATAAAATAGTTATTACTTCATACCAATTTGCTTCAAGACATAATGAAGCGATGTTTTTAGCAGATTTTCAATTAGCAGTCATAGATGAAGCTCACAAACTTAGGAACTACCACAAAGGCGAAAAAGCCAAAATGTCATTTGCTATTGCTAATGCTTTGAGAGATACTAAAAAGATTTTACTTACAGCTACACCACTTCAAAACTCTTTACTTGATATATTCGGTTTGGTAAGTGTTATAGATGATTTTGTATTTGGAAATAAAAAGTCCTTTATGAAACAATTCTCTTCAACTACTTTAACTACAAGTGATATACACGACCTCAAAGAAAGACTAAAACCAATAGTAAAAAGAACTCTTAGAAAAGATGTAATTGAGTATATCAACTACACTAAGAGAATATCAATAGTTGAAGAATTTACACCATCAAAAGAAGAAGTTGCTCTCTATGATTTAATATCTGATTTTATGCTAAATGAAGATTTATATTCTATACCCAACAGCACAAAGAAGCCTTATTACTTTAGTAGTTAGAAAATTACTTAGCTTCCTCTACCACTGCTATAATTGGAACTCTTGAAACTCTAATCAAAACGACTTAGAAAAATGGTAGTTGAGAAAAAGATTACTCAGGAAGATTTAGAAATTATAACGGATGATGAAGATGAACTTATAGAAGATTATCTTGAAGAAGAAAATGAAGTTAAACCTAAAATACCATTTCAAGAAGTAAAATTACTTGATGATGATATAGAAGCAATTGAAAAAGAGATAGGAGAGCTTGAAACATTTATAGAGTTAGCAAAAAGTATAGAGATAGATACTAAGGCTAAATCACTTTTAAGTGCTTTAACAAAAGGTTTTGAAGCTCAAGGAAACCTTGGTGTCATTGACCAAAAAGCTATTATCTTTACAGAGAGTAGAAGAACCCAACAGTTTTTATTTGACTACCTTAGTGCTAATGGATTTCTTGATAAAGTTGTATTATTCAACGGAACAAATACAGACCCTAAGTCAAAAGAGATTTATAAAGCTTGGGCAGATATGTATAAAGATAGCGATAGAGCCACTGGTGCTAAAAGTGCTGATATGAAACAAGCCATAGTAGATTATTTCAAAGATACAGCTTCTATTATGATAGCAACTGAAGCAGGAAGTGAGGGTATAGCTAAACAAAGAGAGCTGAGACTTACTAAACTTATCTTTGACCTTACACACAACAAGTATAAAATATCTGTTCTTGATGACTACAAAGGCAAAAGAGGTTTTCTAAAAGCTACTAAAGTATCTATACAATCTTATGACTTAGAAGAGTATGTAATCATTACGGCACTTACAAGTGATTATAAAACTGCTTAGATGAAGAAGTGGCTACAAAGCTACTATCTCTTGAAGCCAACGAAGCTAATGGAAGAAATACAAGAGTAAATATTGATACTAATGATACTGAAAAATTAGAGTATGAATACCTCAAACAAAAAGATATAATTCTAAAAGAGAATGAAGCCACAAATCAAACTCACTTTATTAACCAAAGCACCAAACTACATAAGTGGGCTGAGGATAAATTAGCAAGTATTGAAAAAGAGTTAAAAGATACTAAGGGTAAAATCAAAGAGCTAAATCGCCAAGCATTAACTACTGAAAATATAGCAGAACAAACAGATATACAACTTCAAATAAAAGCACAAGAGAAGAAGAGAAGAAAGATACAAAGAGAGATTTTTGATATTGAAGAAGAGATTGAAGAACTTCGCGATGAGTTGATAGCAGAACTTAAAAAAGCAAAAGAACAGACAATTACAACAGATGAATTATTGCAATCCAATGGGAGATACTATAAATGGCACAAACTGAAAATCAAAAGAAACTATTAAAAATACTAAACGAAATATTCCAACTTGACCAAAGTGATTTAGACTTTGGTATATACCGTATTATGAATTCTAAAAGCAAAGAGATAAATGAGTTTTTAGATAAAGACTTATTATCAAGTGTAGCAAGTGCCTTTAGCTCAAACGATAACAACTCAACACAAAAAGAGTTAGATGAAGCAATACAACAAGCACAATCACTTGGAGCAGACCCCGAAACACTTCCAAAAGTCATAGCACTTAGAGAGCAACTATCATCAACTACAACTTCTTCAAATCTTGAAAACGAGGTATTTTCTCACTTAGCGAACTTCTTTAAGAGATACTATAAAGATGGGGATTTTGTAAGCCTTAGAAGATATAAAAAAGATACTTATGCTATTCCTTACGAGGGAGAAGAAGTTAAGTTACACTGGGCAAATAGTGACCAATACTATATAAAAAGTGGAGAGTATTTTAGAGATTATACATTTACAGTTAATGACAAAACTATACACTTGAAACTTAATGATGCAGAAACGCAGAGCAATAATAATAAAGTTACAAGTGAGAAAGAGAGAAGATTTGTAATCTTAGAAGACAATCCTTGTGAAGTGATAGATGATGAGTTATTCATAAACTTTGAATATAAAGCCATAGGCAAGGATAAAACAAAAGATTTATTTATAAAGAAAAAAATAAAAAGTAAAGATGTTTATAAATTGAATACAGAACTATTTAGCAATCTATTTTCATTTATAAAAGATTTAGATTTTAATGAAGCCTTGAATACTTTAGCACCTATACCAACTGATGAAAATAGAACAGAACTATATTTGAAAAGCACTTAAGGAGCTATACAAGTAGAAACTCTTTTGATTACTTTATACATAAAGATTTAGGAGGATTTTTAGGTAGAGAGTTAGACTTCTATATCAAAAATGAAATTCTATTTTTAGATGATATTATGGATAGTCCTATCAAGTATGAAGAGGTTATGGGTAAGGTTAAAATATTCAAAGAGGTATCTTCTAAAATCATAGCATTTCTTACACAGTTTGAAGAGCTACAAAAGAAACTATGGGAGAAGAAAAAGTTTATTATAGAAACTAACTACTGTATCACTCTTGATAAAATAGAAGCGAAACATTACAGCCATATATTTGAAAATAAAGAACAGTTAAGTGAGTGGAAAAAGCTTTTTGATGTGGATGTTCAAAGTGCCGATGACCTAAAAGAAGAAAAATATCTTGTATTAGATACTAAGTTTTTTGATATGAAGTTCAAATACAAGCTTCTTAGTGAGTTTGATAATCTTGATGAAGATATAGATGGAGTGCTTATCAACAGTGAAAACTTTGGAGCATTAAACTTTACTTCAAGATAGATATAAAGAGCAAGTGAAAACTGTGTATATTGACCCACCATATAACACGGGAAATGATGGATTTTTATATAATGATAGTTATAAGCACAGTTCTTGGATGAGTTTTATGTATGATAGATTGGCTTTAGGTAGAGAGTTGATGTGTAATGATAGTTATTTTTAGTAGTATTGATGATAAAGAACAGCATAATTTAAAAAGTTATTAATGACTTAGTTTGGCAATAATAATTTTAATACAAATATTGGATGGCAAAAAAGATATACAAGGAGCAATAATACATAGATTTTACAACTGTATTGGAATTTATATTAGTTTTTCTAAAACAGATGATTTTATCGTGAACTTATTACCAAGAACAAAAGAAGCAGATGATAGATACAAACTGGATAAAGATGAAAGAGGTTCATGGAAAGGTGCTTCTTTTTTAAATCCTGCAACACCAAAAAAGAAAGACCTAATTTATGTTATCCAATTATTAATCCAAATACTAATATTGAAACTAATCCAACAACCAATGCATGGAGACGCTCAAAAAAGAAGAATTTGCAAAATTATTAATAGAGAATAAATTATATTGGGGCATTGATGGAAAACAAGCAATACCATCAATAAAAAATGTTTTTGTCAGAAGCAAGAGGCTTGACACCAACTAATTTTTGGGAACATGGATATGCAGGAAATACTGATGAAGGAACTTTAGATTTATTTAAACTATTTATCAATAAATTGTTTAATAATCCCCAAAACCAGTAAAACTTATTAAACGAGTTTTTGAACATGGCTCAAATAAAAATTCAACAGTATTAGACTTTTTCGCAGGTTCAGGAACAACAGGACACGCAGTTATAAACTTAAACCGTGAAGATAATGGAAAAAGAAAATATATCTTAGTTGAGATGGGAGAATATTTTGATAGTGTTACAAAACCAAGAATACAAAAAGTAATCTACTCAGACAGCTGGAAAGATGGCAAAACCAACTACTAAAAACGGTATATCTCAAATCTTCAAATACTTCAAACTTGAAAGCTATGAAGACACTCTAAATAACCTTGAATTCAAAAGAACAAAAGAGCAAGAAGAAACTTTTAGGTTTATATCCAGTAAGCTAAAGATGACTATATGCTTAACTACTCTTTAGATGTAGAGAGCCAAGCTTCACTGCTAAACATAGACACTTTCAAAACTCCATTTGACTATAAGCTGAAAATCGCTACTTCAAGTGTTGGAGAAACAAAAGATACTGCTATTGATTTAGTAGAAACATTTAACTACCTTTTAGGTCTTGTAGTAAAAAGAATAGAACTACTAAAAGGCTATCTTGTAGTAGAGGGACAAAACCTCAAAAAAGAGAAAATCCTTATCATTTGGAGAGATGGACAAAGTAGTGAAGAACTAAATGAATTCTTCAAAAGATGGATTGGTCTGTATATGACAGAGAGTTTGACACTCTCTATGTAAATGGCGATAACAACTTAGATAACCTGAGATTTGATGAAGACCACTATCAAGTAAAGTTGATAGAGCAAGAGTTTAAAAAATTGATGTTTGGAGAATGATATGAAAAAATTAGAACTTATTGAGAGAATATCTAATGGTGAAGACAGTTATACTCAGTTTAAACAACAGATGATATCTTCAAAAGATTTAGCCAAAGAGTTTGTAGCTTTTTCTAATGCCGATGGTGGGATTTTGATTTTTGGTGTAGATGATGATGAAAATATTGTAGGTTTAGAGAAAGAAGAGATAGAAAATCTAGGACAACTCGTAGGTAATGTTGGTCAAGAAAATGTGAAAACCACCTATTCATCCACTTACTCAAAATATGACTATTGACGATAAAAGAGTAGTTGTGGTAACTGTTGAGAGTGGATTTGCTAAACCATATAAAACAAGCAGTGGTATATATTATACTAAAAGTGGAGCAGATAAAAAGATAATGTCTGACGAAGAGCTAAAAAGACTATTTTCTGAGCCAAAAAGACTTTATGCAGATGAAGAGATATTACCTAAAACAGATATTACAGATATAAATAGTGAAATGTTTATGCAATTTTTGAAAAAAGATAATGAAAAAATATATACAGAACTGAAATTAAAAAAATTATCTTTTAAACAGGTTTTAGAAAATAAAGAGTTATTGTCTCAAAACAGACTTACCTTGGCTGGAAATTTATTATTTGGATTAGAGCCTCAAAGATTTTGCCCATCTTTTTATGTTGATTGTTGCTATTTTGTAGGTGAATCTATTGCTACAAATAGTTATAAGTCACAAAAAACAATAAAGGGAACTTTTAACACTATGCTTAATGAATCTTTGAGTTTTATAAAAAGTAATTTAAGAAGTTATCAGGTCGAAAAAGATTTTAATTCCAATGCAAAATTAGAGATAGATGAAACAATATTTACTGAGTTAGTTATAAATGCCTTAATTCATAGAGATTATTATATAAACTCTTCTATAAAAATTTTTATGTTTGATGATAGAGTTGAAATTATAAGTCCTGGTAAATTAACAAACTCTTTGACTATTGATAAAATTAAAAATGGATTATCTGTACATAGAAATCCTATATTAAACTCTATTTCTAAAAAAATATTGCCTTATACTGGTTATGGAAGTGGCATTCAAAGGGTTATAGAAATAAATTCAGATGTAGAGTTTATAAACGACAAAGAGTTAGAACAATTTAAATGTATTATTCCAAGAAGTATTATCAGATGAAATTTAACGAAAAATTAGTCTTAAACTCATATCTATTATCACTCTTTGGTGTTGATAGTTTTGAAGAGTTGGCAAAAGACTTAAAAGCTTCAAGACTTGAAGAACTTGATGAAAATGATAACTCACTTTTCTATCACGAACTTAAAGATAAACTTGTAAGCACTCACAAGATTATTAGTGATGACAAGCTTCAAGAGTATGATGAAAATATAGTTAGACACACTAAAGCTATGGGTCGTGGGATAAAGTGGAAATATTTTCAATACTTATCACTACTGTTTATTGAGATTTACTTAGATAAATACTTTGATGATAAAGAGCAATTATTACAAGACCTAAACACTTATCTTGCAGAGTTTAATACTGATATAGACAACCAAAAAGAGAAACTAACAGAGTATAGAGAAAGCGAGTTAAATAAATTAGCTCTATACAATGCTACTGGAAGTGGTAAAACTCTTTTACTTCAAATGAATATATTACAATTTAACCATTACTCTTATGGTAAAATTAAAATCAATAAAACAGTTTTGATAACTCCAAATGAGGGATTGTCAAATCAGCATTTAGAAGAGTTCCAAGCTTCAAACATAGAAGCAGAGATATTTTCTAAAGATAGCAAAGGACTTTTTGAAAGTAATGCTATAGAGATTATAGAGATAACAAAGCTTGGAGAAGAAGAAGGCGATAAGACCGTAGCCGTTGATAGCTTTGAAGAGTGTAACCTTGTGTTTATTGATGAAGGACACCGTGGAGCTAAAGGCGAAATATGGAAAACCAACAGAGATAAACTAAGTAAAAAAGGTTTTGCTTTTGAATACTCAGCTACTTTTGCTCAAGCAATTAATAGTGCTACTGGAACTAAGAAAAAAGAGCTTGAAAATGAATATACTAAAGCTATACTATTTGATTATAGCTACAAGTATTTTTATAATGATGGTTATGGTAAAGACTACTCTATTTTAAATCTGAGCGTTGATAGTGAGGATATAAAGCAGACTTACTTAACAGCTTCACTACTAAGTTTTTATCAACAGATGAAAATATTTGAGAGTTCAAAAGCACTACTGAAACCTTATCTTATTGAAAAGCCACTTATGGTATTTGTAGGTTCAAGTGTAAATGCCGTTAGAAAAAGTAGTGGTAAAGATGTTTCTGATGTAGTTGATGTATTGATGTTTATAGATGAGTTCATTAAAAGTAAAGCAGAGAGTATCGCAAATATAGAAAAGATTTTGAGCTTTGATAGTGGTCTTCAAACTACAAAAGGTGTAGATATATTTGCTAATAAGTTTAGCTTTTTGACACATACAAAACTAAATGCTGCTCAACTGTTTGATGATATGTTAAATCTTATCTTTAATGCAACAAACGGAACTCTTCATATAGAGAACCTAAAAGGTGTAGATGGAGAGATAGCACTTCGTATTGGAGAGAATGAATACTTTGGTGTTATCAATGTTGGAGATAGTGATAAGCTTGTAAAGATTTGTGAAACTAATGGGTTGAATATAACAAGTAGAGATTTTGCAAGCTCACTCTTTAAGACTATAAATGACACTACTTCAAATCTAAATATACTTATAGGCTCAAAGAAGTTTAGTGAGGGTTGGAGTTCTTGGAGAGTATCAACTATGGGTCTTATGAATGTTGGTAAAAAAGAGGGTTCTGCGATTATTCAATTATTTGGTCGTGGTGTTAGACTAAAGGGTTATGATTTTTGCTTGAAAAGAAGTAGAGCTATTGCTGGTCGTGAGCTTGAGAGAAAATATCAAGCAGTTGAAACATTAAATATATTTGGACTAAAAGCTGATTATATGAAAGCTTTTAAGGACTATCTAAAAGATGAGGGTGTTCCTACTGATGAGAGAGTTGAATTTGTTCTACCTTTGATTTATGATAAAAGCTATAAAACTAAAAAATTAAAAGTGTTAGACCTTCAAGTTGGTAAAGACTATAAAAGAGAAGTTAAGCTTGATTTAGAATATAGTGATATTAGAGGTATAAGTAAAAAAGTAGTTCTAAGTTTATATAAGCAAGTAGATATATTAGAGAGTGAAAATAGAACGGGAAATAAATACGATTTAAATAGTGAGATACTTCAAAAAGAACATCTAAGCTTTATGAGTATTGACAAACTATTTTTCACACTACAACAATTCAAAAATGAAAAAAGTTGGAGTAATCTAAATATCTCAAAAAATGATGTAAATGATTTAATCAATAGAAATGATTGGTATAAACTATTTATTCCAAAAGATGCTATGAAAGTAAGTAGCTTCAAAAATATTGCTAACTTTGAGCAGATTATGATTACACTACTTAAAAAGTATATGAAATCGTTTTATGAGTATAAAAAGAGTGAGTGGGAGAGCCAATTTTTAGAGTATAGAGAGCTAGATGAGAAAAAAGATAGAGCAAATTTAATAGACAAATATACCATTACAGTAGAAGATAAAGAAATAGAACTTATAGAGATACTTAAACAGCTAGAAATTGACCTAAAAGATAAAAAACTGCCAACTTTTGATAGAACAGACTTAAAAGTTTTTAATTTCAATAAACATCTTTATAATCCTTTGATTTATACCAATAAAGGAATGACTTCTTTATCCATAAAACCAATAGAGCTGAACGATGGCGAAAAAGATTTTGTGGAAGATTTAGATAGCTACTTAAAACGAAATAGCTCTACTTATGAATATACAGAGATATACCTACTTAGAAACCAAAGTAAAACAGGACTTGGGTTTTTCACAGAGGGTAATTTTTACCCTGATTTTATTATGTGGATAAAAAAATATGATAAGCAATACATTAGTTTTATTGACCCTAAAGGGATAAGGAACTTAAATCCAAGCAATGACCCAAAAATTAACTTATCAGTAAAAATTAAAGAGATAGAAGCTAATCTTGGCGATACAAATATAATATTAAACTCTTTTATAGTGTCAAATACACGCTATAGTGAGATAGTAGATTTGCATAGTGATATTTCAAAAGAAGAACTTGAAGATAAAAATGTATTGTTCCAACAAGATGATAAGAATATTTATATTGGTAAGATGTTTGATAGGATACTATCTGTGTAATCTTACGCGTTTCAAATTGTTTATCTTGTATAGTTATAATCATAAAAAGATTATAGTATAATCCTACTAAAATACACAGGAGTTCCCTTTATGAATTTAAATGCACAAATCAAATCAGACATCAAAGATGCTATGAGAGCCAAAGAAACGGTCAAAAGAAATACGCTCAGAAATATACAAGCAGCCGTTAAGCAAATCGAAGTCGATGAGCGTAGAGAAGTCACAGACAGTGACCTAGAAAATATCTTGGTCAAATACCTCAAACAAAGAGAAGATGCCAAAATACAATTTGCCCAAGCAGGGAGAGAAGACTTAGTCGATAAAGAAAATGTAGAAATTGCAATTATCAAGCCTTATTTACCTCAACCCCTCGATGATACAGAACTAGAAACTGTCATCAAAGAGATTATCGCCTCACTCAACGCCACGAGTATGAAAGATATGGGTCCTGTAATGAATCAAGCCAAAAGTACCATAGGAAGCCGTTCAGACGGAAAGCGTATCAATACCCTAGTCAAACAATTACTAGGATATATACTTTAAGTTATAGTAGTTATAATACGACCATGAAAAAATACTTACGTGGTCACAATAAACTTTATTTTTCACTGGCTGTCATCGCTATGTACTCCACGCTACATAAGCTTACAAGACTTGACAGCAATTACCAGTATTATCGAAAAGCCTTTTGTGCTTTACCTCTGAAAACTGCACCTCCTAGTACCCAATCACTCTAAAACAAAACCTCCATTAGCTCTATATATTTATTTACACCCTACTAGGATTCACTATGCACAACAAAAACACTCAGCCTCATTACAGCCACCCTACTCTTTCAGACCCATACCCTAGCCAAAGAGATTCATTTAGACGATATTATCATTACTACAGCGACCAAGACCTCTCAATCTCTAGCCGATAGCCCTGCTAATGTATCCGTCATCACAGCACAAGAGATACAAGACAGAGGATACACCACCCTCACCCAAGCCCTTAGCCACACAGCAGGACTGTCCTTTACACGCAATGGAGGATTGGGAGGTAATAGTGCTGTCTATCTTCGAGGATTGGATTCCAAAAATACCCTTGTCCTCATTGATGGCATACGTTACAATGACGTAAGTAGCCTATCAGGTGCACCCTACGCCAACCTTATGCTAGAAAACATTGCACAAATAGAAGTTATCAAAGGTGCTCAGTCAGGTATTTGGGGTGCAGATGCCAGTGCAGGAGTCATCAACATTATTAGCAAAAAAGCTACCCAAGGCTTTGGAGGTTCGGCACATATAGAAATGGGGTCATTTTCTACCCAAAAATATGGGGCTTCACTCTCTCAAAAAACAGATGCTTACTCTCTCAAAGTCAGCCATAATGTCATAGATACAGATGGCTTTACAGCACAAGCACCCAAAGGCGAAGACCTCGATAACTTTGAAGATGATGGCTATACCAACAAAACGACGCAAATCCAAGCAGGTATCACTATCAATCAAAACAATAAAATTGATATTTCTTATACCCTTATAGATACACAAGGACAATATGATACCTTTGAAAATCCCAATGCCCTAGCCACATACGAAAGCAAAAATTATTTTACGTCTATCAACTACAATCACATAGACAGCTTTCACGAATTTAATCTCTATGCCAAACGTTCTAGCTTTGCCAAGACCTTTAAGACCGATTTCTCCACTGATGATTTTGATGGAAAAGTCGATGAACTAGGATTCAACTCCAAAATCGCTTATGGTGACGCACACTTTTTACTCCTAGGAGCAGAATACAAAAAGTTTGAACACGACAATGCTATTAATCAAGATTTTGACAACCAAGGCCTTTTTATCACCAATCATAATGTCTTTGCAGGTTTTATGGGAGGCAAAACTATCTTTACCCAATCTTTGCGTTACGATGCCTATAGTAGCTTTGACAATGAACTCACAGGTAAAATTGGACTCAAACATATCCATGCAAAGATTGCAGGGCTAGTCACCTCTATTAACTATGGTACTGCCTACACCGTCCCTACGCTTTACCAACTCTATGCCCCAGCTTCTAGTTTTGGAGGCGTTAGCTATCCTGTAGGCAATGTTAACTTACAAGCAGAAACGACAAAATCTTATGATATTACCATTGCGTACAAAGACCTATCTGTAAGTTATTTCAACAACAATATAGACAACCTCATACAATACACCTCAGGCTACAACAACGTCAAAGGCACATCCAAAATAGACGGTATAGAAGCTACTTATGCCTATAGCCTTAGCGATAGCTTACTCCTCAACATGAATTACACCCACCTCTTTACTGCCCAAGACCAAGAAGGAAACCTACTCCTAAGAAGAGCCAAAGACACCTTCAACATTGCCCTAGATTACTATGCAAGTTCAGACCTACACCTAGGGATTGATGCCTCTTATATAGGCGACCGTACAGATATTATCTTCAACCCAGACTTTAGTACCTCCGATACCCAAACAGGCAATTACACCTTAGTCAACTTTACCGTAGATTATCAAATCAATGACGCACTACAAATCTATGCCAAAATAGAAAACCTTGGAGATATTAAATACCAAACCGTCTATGACTATACCTCAAGCCCTAGAGCATTCTATGGAGGGTTAAGAGCTACTTTTTAATGCTTCACTCGACTTCAATATACACCGTTTTGTCTCCACTGACTATTTTGTAGTCTCTTTTGTCTTTGGACATGGTGAGTTTGAGGGTGTTGTTATCGAGGCGTTCTACGCTTACGTCTAGGGGATAAATGATTTCAGATAACATATCATGAGGGTTTAGTGGTTTAAAATAGAGGATATAAGACTTGGAAGATTCCAAGGTAAGCGTCGTCTCTTTTGAGGTGATGGTATGTAGGGGTTCTCTAGGTTTTAGGGTGCTGAAATACCATGAGAGGGTTTGCTCTTCTGTTTTACTACGATATTCTACTTCTACACGATATTGACTGTCATACTCCAATCTCTCCAAAGGGAAGAGTGCAAAATCTTTGTCTGTAAAGTGCTGATGTGGGTCATTGGCTTGATGCATTAGGAGTACATTTTCTATACGTCTGTCTTGGGCATCGTATAAGACAAAAGACAATACTTCTACCTTATCAAAATAGTAAGGATTAAAGGCAATACTAATAGGCATACCACTGACATCATGTTGGGGAAGAGGGTCGGGGGTTTCTACATAAAAAGCAGGAACTACTTGGGTCTGATTGGCATAAGGGTAATGGACAATCTGAGGATTGTTTCTTTGGATGTTGCTTTGGGCTTGGGTGTAGGCTTTTTCTCCTATACGATGTGCCTCATCCTTGCAAACTTTATAATAATATTTACCCTGACCTCTAAAATGATGTTCACGACAGAGTCTATCTAATTCGCTGTTACCCATCACATAGACAAACGCACTTTCTGTAGAATCTAAAGCATCTTGTGTTACACCTAGACCTACCTCATCTATACTCATATCCAAAAAAGCAAGACGATGGTATATCGCAGCAAAGAGTCCGTCTATAGAGCTTTGGGCATTGCCTGTATTGGTAGAAAGGTTTTCAAGGGTTTTCCTAGATGCGTAGTCTGTAGCCATCACACGATCACTAGGGCTACTTCCTGTAAAATCTAGGGTATTTTCTTTTTGTATATGTGCAGATTCATGCTGGGTTACAAGATACTTGGCATGTCCTTGTGAGGCTTCATCAAGGGCATCATTACGATACAGATAGCCTAGCCCCATCGCTTCTCTAATGTTATTCAGAAGGCTATAGGCTTTACCTTTTTCATAAAGGATGTCCATAGGCAAGGCATTAACAATCACTAGAGGTTTGGAGCTTATCTCTGTAGATTCTTGCAAAGATTGCCAATAAATAATAGCTAGTAGCCCTATAATAAGCATGAAACGCATAGATTTTCCTTTAGGTGAAGAGTTCTATGGATATAATACAGAAATAGTTTTTAAGGTATCTAGCACATGGCACAACAATACACCGTACATCAACAAACGACACTGCTCCCCTTCCTTTTTGACACACTAGAGGGTTGGTCAAAGAAGACGATTAAACAGCGTCTCAAAAACAAACAAATACTGGTCAATAACCTCATGCAAACACAGCATAACTGGGTATTACATCCCCATGATATTGTCCAAATAGATATATCCCAAGGCAGGACACAACAGCCAAATAAAAGTATGACCCTTGATATTGTCTATCAAGATGCACATATTATTGCTATACACAAACCTGCAGGACTGCTTTCCGTAGCCAGTCATCAAGAAAGTAAAGTCCATGCCCTAGCACTCTTACGCACACAGCTTTCACGTACACACAAAGGTATGAAGCTTTGGCCCGTGCATAGACTAGACAGAGAAACCTCTGGTATCTTACTTTTTGCCACTTCCAAAGATATTCGTGAAGCGATGATGGACAATTGGTCAAAAACAACAAAAATGTACTTGGCTATAGTAGAAGGCGTACCTAGTGTAAAAGCCGATACCATTACCCAACCTCTGCGTATGGATGACAAGCTCTACCAAATGCATGTGGGCATACACAAAGATGCCAAATCAGCCATTACCCACTATGCCCTCAAAGAACAGAAAAATCCTAGCACATCACGTTCATTGCTAGAAGTCAGCATAGAAACAGGCAGACAGCACCAAATACGCGCCCACATGGCATGGATGGGCAATGCTATCGTAGGAGATGAACGCTATGGTAAAAAAGGTATTAGAATGGGGCTTCATGCTACACAAATCACCTTTATACATCCTCTGAGCAAAAAATCTATTGATATCAAAGTGGATGCACCTCGTGACTTTTATAGGCTACTGACCTCTTAGGCTTAGTTTGGTTATAATACGCGTATTAAATCTAAGGAGTTCCTCATCAAGGCATTTGAAAAACTCAATTTACACCCCGATATATTACGTGCTGTAGCACATGAAAAATATGAAAACACCACAGCCATACAAAACAAAGTCATCCCTCCTGCCATGAGAGGCATAGATATTTTGGGTGCATCCAAATCAGGTACAGGAAAGACGGCTGCGTATGTCTTGCCACTGCTTAACAAGCTTCAAAAGATAGTCAAAAAAGAGGACAAAGTCATCCGTGCCTTAATCTTGGTTCCTACTATCGAACTAGCAGACCAAGTCTCTCGTACCATCGTCTCCTTTTCTCAGTACCTCGATATACAAACCATGAAAGTACAAGGTGGCTCCAAAAAGAGTGAGCAACTCCAAAAGCTCAAACAAGGAGCAGACATCGTAGTAGCCACCCCTGGGAGACTACAAGATTTCATCCACCATGGCAAGATAAACCTAGAACATGTCAATACCATCATCCTAGATGAAGCCGATACCATGCTAGAGTTAGGATTTTTGGGTGAGATAAAGGCCATCCTCAGAAGCTGTAATCAGCCCAAGCAAATGATGTGTTTTTCAGCTACTATCTCTCAAAATATCAAGAAACTTGCCAAAGAATTTTTGTCCAATCCAACTATAGTAGAAGTCAGCAACAGACGAGACGTAGTCAATGCCATCAAGCATCGTGCCTACAAAGTAGATAAGAAACGTAAAGCAGAACTCACAGCCAAGCTTATCAAAGATATGGGTGTAGAACAAGTCCTCATCTTTGTCAACAAAAAAGACATAGCAGACAAACTTTATAGCTATCTCAAAACCCAAGATATTTGGACTTCTATCATACACGGAGACATCCACAGAGGAGGACGAGCCAAAGCCTTGAGTCTTCTCAAAACGGGTAAAACACAAGTCCTTGTAGCCACAGACATCGCGGCACGAGGCATAGACATCAAAGAGCTTCCTTTGGTGATAAACTTTGACTTGCCAGAGAGTACGGATGACTTTACACACAGAGTAGGACGGACAGGACGTGCCAATAATAAAGGGGGCGTGGTGACGCTTCTTACTATCCTAGAGTATAATGCTTTTTCCAAGATAGAAAAGCATCTCAAACTCAATGTCAAACGTGAGATTATGGAAGGCTTTGAGATTACAGACAAGCAACCCCGTCAAGCACGTCCACGCAAAAAGTCACTCTCGGAGAAAAAAGGAAAGATAGACTACGACAAAAAACGTCGCTACACCTATGCTGCCCAGAAGAAGAAAAAAGAAGAAGGCAAAAAGAGATAAATATGCAAAAGACAGCCATCACAAAAATACTCAAAGACAGCCCTTTTAGCCTAGTCCTCTCAGGAGGTGGGGCTTTGGGGATTGCCCATTTGGGTGTCTTGCATGACTTAGAACAACATCATCTCACTCCTAGTGAAATCATAGGCACAAGCATGGGTGGTATTATCGCTGCTTGTATGGCTATAGGACTCAAAGAATCCCAAATACTCTCTCATATCAAAGACTTTTCTTCTGTATCCAAATGGATAAAATTTTCCTTCTCTGGCAATGCCATTGTCGATAACTCCAAGATAGAACGTATCTTAAGCAGTATTTTTCAAGACAAGAAAATGAAAGAAACCCTCATCCCTCTCAAACTTATCAGCACCAACATACAAAATGGACACAAACGCGTCTTTACAGCCCAAGATGACATCTACATCAAAGATGCTGTCTTAGCCACCATGGCAATCCCTGGATTTTTGATGAGCATACTATAGAAGGTGAGATTTACGCCGATGGATTTTTGTGTGAAAACCTAGGTATCAACGAAGCCTCTTATGACACACTCTTAGCAGTCGATGTCTTAGGTGAAAACTCTTTTGAAAAGCAAATGCCCAATCATTTTTTCAAAACAGCCAATGTCATAGAAATGTTTGAAAAACCCCTGAGATTACTCATCTACAACCAAAGTAAAGCACAGCGAGAAAACTCCGACAAAAATATCTATCTACTAGAACCCAAAACCTCAAACTACAACACGTATCATTTTCACAAATACCTAGAAATACGTGCTTTGGGCTTGGGGCTTTTGGATGTAGGATTCTACAATGATTGAAAATGGTTTTAGCTACTTGGCGTTACTGATGATACTTTCTGCGTCTATTGTCTATACCCAAGAGCGTAGCCAACATAAGATATTTGAGTATTTACCTGCTATTGTGATACTCTATTTTGTCGTGATGTTACTCTCTACTATGGGGCTATGGCAAAAGACTTCGTCTATTACACTCACCTATACAGCCGTCAAATCCAATCTCCTTCCTGCGATGATATTTCTCATGCTTCTTCTAGCAGATATGAGAGAGATACTCAAGCTAGGCAAAAAGATGATACTGACCTTTTTCTTGGCATCACTAAGTATCGCCTTGGGTTTCATCGCTATGTTTGCACTCTTTCATACCTATTTTGATGCCAATGCATGGAAAGCCATTTACGGCTCTGAGTGGCTCGTGGATGGGTGGTACTGCCAATATGGTAGCCATACAAGGGGCATTGGACATACCAGATAGTGCCATGGGATACACCCTACTCATCGACTCCATCGACTATGCAATATGGGTGATGATACTTCTAGCCCTAGTCCCCTTTGCCAAGACCTTCAACCTCTGGAGCAAAGCTGATACCTCTGTCATAGATGAAGTAGGACAACGCCTAGCCCTCAAAGAAAGCCACAAAGCCCCCATAGAATTTGCTTCTTTATTTTTCTTATTAGGCTCGGCGTTACTTGTCTCTGCTTTGGCACAATATGGGGCTTCATTTTTGCCTACATCGGCATTCCTCACACAGAGTACATGGGTAGTACTCCTAGCCACCATCGCAGGAATACTCTTTGCCATGACCCCCTAGCCAAAATATCAGGTGCATCCGAACTAGCCAACATCATGCTCTATCTCATCATAGCCCTCATTGCTAGTCGTGCCAACTTTAGCGAACTCACCCAAGCCCCTCTCTACATCTTCGCAGGGTTTGTCATCATCTTCATCCACGTACTCATCATGATACTCTTTGCCAAACTATTTCGTCTTGACCTATTTTCCTTGGGTGTGGCATCTCTAGCCAACATAGGAGGCATAGCCTCAGCCCCCATCCTAGCCTCAGCCTACTCCAAAGCCCTCATCCCCATAGGCGTACTCATGGCAATGATGGGCTACATCTTAGGCACATTTGGTGGATTGATGGTAGGTAGGGTTTTGGAGTGGATTGGGTAAGGGGGGATTATGTATGAATTCCCACCAAGATGGTGGGAACTAGCTAACCCTTACCTTTGATATAGCACCCGAAAACGCGTCTTAGATACCCCTGATGCTTCTGTATGTAGCTCGTGAGAGAGTTCTTCTAAGCCTTGTTCTTTAAAGAGATTGACCTCATCAAGAGTCAAAGGCCATGGAGGTCCTCCAAATTTATTTTCTCTTTGATGAGCTACGAGTAAAAGTCTTCCCATCCTTTGGCTACTGTACCTGCTACGGCTTTTATCATCTTTTCTCTAAATTCAATGGGTAAAGATTGTATGGTTAGTGCTTCAAAGACAAAGTCAAACTTTTGGGTATATTCAAAAATATCTTGTTTTTTAAAGTCAATTTTAGACTCAGGGAAACGCTCCTTGGCTAAGTCTAGGGCTGTTTGAGAAATATCTATAGCGACAACCTCATACCCTGCGAGTTCAAGTGCTATAGCATCATCTCCTAGCCCACAGCCAATGACTAAAGCAGAGCCTTTATGTCCTAAAGCTTCTTCTAAATAACTTTTCAAGAGTGGATTAACGGCTTGTCTTGCCCAAGGGATTTTGTCTTGACTTTCTTTATTGTTTTTGTATAAATCATCAAACCATGCTGATGCTTTGTTGTGTGCTTTCATTTTTGTCCTTTTAGTGTAGTGGTTCTAAATACTTGCATTGCTTGATTTGTATAATCTATGACTTCTTTAATGGTATTTTCATCTAAATATTCTCCTAAAGTAGAACGATAAGAAGTATAAAACTGCCATGCCATAAGAATAGAATCTACCAAATGTTCCAAAGCCTTGCTATGGGGAAAGTCTAATGCCCCATGTTCCACAAGGTTTTGCATCACTTTTTTGATACGAATTCTATGTGCCATATTGTCTGCTACATACATGACTCTTAGTTTCTCATCACGCGCAAACAAAAAAAGCAATTCTCTAAAGATAAACCGATACTTCCACTGTATCTGTATCAATAGAGTGTGATGTCCATTGAGAGTGCTAATATCTTTGGGTAATTCTTCTATGTCTAAACTACTTTCTTCTCGTAGTTGTATATAAAGCACTCTAATAATCTCTTCACGGTTACGGTAATGATAATGCAAATTCCCCGCACTAATACCCATGGCTTTGGCGATATGATTGGTCGTGACTGCTTGGGTATTACTGGCATTAAAAAGCGTTCGTGCCGTCTCTATTATCTCTAATTTTCGTGACATATATTTCCTTCTTGTGTAATTATAGTGTAATTACACTAATTTTACTAGTCTCAGACTCTTTATCTTGACATTCCTAGCCTAAAGTGTTATAGTCTAGTGTAATTACACTAAAAGAAATCTACTCAAGGATAACGCATGAATAACGCCGTCATAGCAGACAACAAACCAAGTAAAGTCACACTCACCAAAGGTGAAGAATATTATTATTGTGCCTGTGGAAAATCAGCCAATCAACCTTTTTGTGATGGTTCACATGCAGGAACATCATTTACACCCAAGCCATTTACAGCCGAAGAAGATGGAGATGCCTATCTCTGTGCCTGTAAACAAAGTAATAATGCCCCTTTTTGTGATGGGACACATAAGAAATTTACAGCAGAACAAGTAGGCAAAGAGCCTAAAGAAACGCCAAAACAAGCCACGGCTACCAAAGAAGAACCTACACTTGCGTATATTCAAGCACTCTCCAAAGAGGGTTTGTCAAAAATGGGTCATCATGGTCCTATGACTTCTATGGGTGTGCCTCGTTATGCCTTACCTCATTGGGATGATTTACAAATTATGACGGCACAAATGGCTACGAAACCTCTACTTGAAGACAAAGCAGTAAGTACACAACTTATCATCGGACCAGAGACTAAAAAACCTTTGGTATTAGATATCCCTCTTTTTGTCTCGGATATGAGTTTTGGAGCCTTGTCAGAAGAAGCGAAAATTGCTTTATCCAAAGGAGCCCAACTCGCAGGAACAGGTATTTGTTCTGGTGAAGGGGGGATGTTACCCGAAGAGCAAGAAGCAAATAGTCGCTATTTTTATGAACTAGCTTCTGCTAAATTTGGCTATGATGAAGAAAAACTCAAAAATGTACAAGCCTTTCACTTCAAAGGTGGGCAAGGGGCGAAGACAGGTACAGGAGGACATTTACCTGGAAGCAAGAATAAAGGAAAAATCTCTGAAGTAAGAGGTATTACTGAGGGAGAACCTGCTGTGTCTCCTCCTACATTTACAGACCTAGTCACGGTTGAAGACTTTAAAGCCTTTGCCGATAGAGTACGAGAAATCACAGGTGGTATTCCTATAGGCTTTAAACTCTCAGCCAATCATATAGAAGAAGATATTCAGTTTGCACTTGATGCTAGTGCTGATTATATCATACTCGATGGTAGAGGTGGTGGTACAGGTGCAGCTCCAGAAATCTTTAGAGACCATATTTCAGTCCCTACGATTCCTGCCTTGGCTCGTGCTAGAGCGTACTTGGATAAGCAAGGGGCTTCAGGGCGTGTAACACTTATTATTACGGGTGGATTGCGTGTGCCTATAGACTTTGTCAAAGCCTTGGCTTTGGGTGCTGATGGTGTGGCTCTTTCTAATTCTGCGATGCAAGCCATAGGCTGTGTGGGTGCTAGAATGTGTAATTCTAACAACTGTCCTGCAGGGATTGCCACACAAAAAGAGTCCTTGCGTAAAAACCTTGATGTCGAAAAGTCTGCCAAACAACTTTACAACTTCTTTACAGCCTCCACGGAGCTGATGCAAGTGATGGCTCGTGCTTGTGGACATGATGACTTAAACAAATTTGAGCAAAGAGATTTAGCCACATGGAAGAAAGAAATGTCAGAACTCTCAGGGGTTAGATATTCTGGTTATGGTATTAAATAAGATAAGGATACCTCATGATACGAACAATAGTCAATGCATTTAACCCACTGCCCACACAAGATGGTGCAGGGGTGAAAATAAAACGGGTTTTCCCTATTGCTGAGATAGACAATATCGACCCATTTTTGCTCTTGGACCATTTTGGTTCTAAAAATAGCAGTGATTTTATCGCTGGGTTTCCTATGCACCCACATCGTGGCATAGAAACCGTGACCTATATGCTTGAAGGCAGTTTATCACACAGTGATTCTACGGGACGAAAAGGCACTATCGCTACAGGTGGTGTACAATGGATGTCTGCTGGGCGTGGTATTATGCACGAAGAAATGCCCCATGAAAATAACGGAAGCCTCAACGGCTTTCAACTGTGGGTAAACCTCCCTGCTTCAGAAAAAATGAAGAAACCCCAGTATCAAGAATATGATGCCAAGGAAATTACCAAGTTTACCCATGATGGCAATGAAATAGTACTTATCTCAGGCTCACTTCTTGGTAAAGAAGGTGCAATAAAAGAAGTCAGTACCCTGCCCCTTTATGCTGATATTAGCTTAAATGACGGCATACTTGAACTTGATTTACCCAAAGCACATCATGCCTTTTTTTACTTGTTTGAAGGCGAAACTTCAGTATTAAGTGAAGATGGAAGTATGCAATCTGTCCAAGCCCCCAAGCTTGTCGTACTCAGTGAAGGAGAAAGCCTTAGCTTTTCTACTCCCACACATGCACGACTCATGTTAGCTGCGGCACAAAAGATAAACGAACCCATAGAACGCTGGGGACCTTTTGTCATGAATACCAAAGAAGAAATCAAACAAACACTAGCAGAAGTACATAGTCGTACTTTTCCACCCAAATAATAAGGAAATGCAATGAAAACAAAAATATACACAGGAATTCAAATACTCGCAGGTTTAATGCTCATCATGTTTGGTATGAATAAATTTTTACATTTTATCCCCATGCCTCCACCACCAGCTGAACTAGGAGCGTATTTAGGTGCGTTAATGGCAACAGGCTATTTGATGACCTTAGTAGCAATTATAGAAATAGGTGCTGGTATCTCTTTCCTGCTCAATAAATATACTGCACTCATGGCTGTTATTTTAATGCCTGTGATGGTCAATGCCTTTTTAGCCCATTTATTTTTGGATATATCAGGTATCGGTGGCTCATTAATGTTGACTGTCTTTACTATTGTTGTCATGATAAGACATAAAGAAGCCTATACTGGGATGTTTAAATCGTGAAAAATATCGCTATTATTTTAGCCAGTGTAGGAAAAAATATGTCACTGGCTCAGAATATTCAAGAAGTCGTGACAGCACTAGAGTGCAAGAGTGAAATACTCAACCTCGTAGCCCTAGATTTACCCATGTACACTTCTGTGATAGAAGAGGAGAAAGGCATTCCAAAAGAAGTACACTTCTTAGCCAAACAGTTACAAACCTTTGATGCACTCATCATTGTCTCACCAGAATACAATGGCAGTATGCCACCAGTACTCAACAATACCATCGCATGGGTCTCACGCGTAGGAGATGACTTTCGAGCCATTTTTAATCAAAAATTTGTAGCCCTTGCCTCTCATTCAGGTGGTGGAGGCATGAGAGGAAATGATGCAGTACGAGCGATGTTTTCCTATATAGGAGCAAATGTATTGTCTCGTGAGATTATTAACAATTATGCTAAACCGTATAAAAAAGAAACCGTAGTCTCTGTGGTTGAGGAACTACTAGTTATACTTAAATAAGCTTATTGTATATCAGAAAGAAGATCTGTATTGAGTACAAGGTTTCTTACTGCATGTGCATAATGTTCTTCAAAATTATTATCATTCAACCACTCTCCTACTGTTGTAATATTTACCTTTGCAATATTTGGACGTACTCTCCATGTCACCTGATATGGTGAAACTGTTGTATTATATCCAGGACCCGTTGTCGAACCTTCATATTCAATAGGTGTACCTGTGTCTGAAGGGATATTCTCTGCTTGATAACGACCATTCACCATAGATACCTTGGTTAAATCTTTAAAATCTAAGGCTGTTTCATCAGATACGAGTACATATACTTGTGTTTCTACTCGTAACAAAGGCTGTGTACCTTTGACTACATCTCCAAAACAAGTACCCAGTCCATTACCTAGTGATGCATAGGCATTGCCAGAATAAACATAGTGTACTTCAATGGTATCTCCTGAAGATAATGTATTAGCCTTATCTTCAATGACAGAAGGCATTTTTTCTTCTTCTGTTAAGGTTCCAGAATATTTATACCCTGTTCCATATCCTTCTGCATTACCATTCCCTGCATAGGTAGTAAATTCTCCACCTTTATGCTCTGCATTCTTATGAAAATGGATATCACAAAGATACATCTCTGTAGAAGCAGGTGCAGTAACTGTGGCTTTAAGATTAGAGCCTCTTAGTACATCTATATTCCTAGGAGACTGTGCACCAACATCTTGACCCACAATACTTTCTTTGAGTACTGTCCGTTGTTGAGCAATAATCTCATTAGAAACTTCACCTGTATTCCCTACATAATTATCGGGACGGAGATTACTACTATTGTTACATCCCAAAAGGGAGAGTATCACTATTGATCCTACACTCAACAAGCATCTATTTTGAAAAATATTCATAATTTATTCCTTTTTAAAAAATGAATTGTAGCATAACTTTCTTACTTTCTTAAATAAGGAAAAAACCCACTAAAAATAATAAAATAATAAAATAATAAATAAGGATACCACAACAAAATAAACCACAATATAAATCATCCTCTATAAGGCACAAAAACTGCCTATTTTTCTAAGCCATGAAGTCAAATTATTTTCTTCTCAACTTCATCCATTGAAATTCGCAATATACTTTCATCGGCTTCACACTTTTGATGCATTTTCTTTAGGTTTTCAAAGATTTCATCTGTTTCAAGAATTTTTTTTGTGGTCTTGAATGTGGGGTCTGTTTGGGCTTCTCCATCGACAATACTTTTGATGTCTATCGATAAATTTGGCAATTTCTCTTCTATTCTCTTTTTCCCTCTTCCTGAAAAATTATCTATAATTGCTTCTCCACTTTCTAGTTCTTGTTTCCCTTTCTTCAGTGTCTCACGATTCCAGTGGAACTCTTTTTCCACATAATATTGTCCTCCATATCCCAATGCTTTTACTACACGAGCCATAAACACTCGTCTCTGCGTCCCTTTTAATGTCTTTTCTATTTAGTTTGTTTTTTAGTTGGGGTAGCCTAATTGGGTATAGGTTGGTCATTTTAGGATAGAAATCTAGGATTTACTCTATTAAGAACTTTACCCTTTGAGGTAAAGTTCTTTTTCTTTTGCTATGAGTACATCTGCCAAAAATCCATAGGCTTCTTCCCATGCTGACATTATCTCATCCGTTGCCCCATCTCCTAATACTGATTTAATAGCTTGAAGTAGTGCATCGCCTACCATAGGGTAATGTTTGGGGAGTATGTTGCTTTTTACATGTACGCTAGCCATTTTTTCAATACCTTTAGTGAGATTTTCTAACTTATCAATATTGGCTGCATAAGCATAGACTGCGGCTGCCAATTTTTTAGATTGCTCAGGAGAGGCATCTTTAAATAAAGTTTGTGTCTCAGGATATTTTGCAAATAAAATTTTGTACATTTGCGTAGTAATTGCTTCGGCATGTGCTTTAAGTATTGGTGCTGTAGATTTGATAATATTTTTAGTGCTGTCATTCATGGTGTATCCTTTTGTTTTTAGATACGCCAATATAACAAAAAAGTGCTAATCTCTTCTTGACAATTGTCAAGAAGCACTCTCTAGTACACTTACTTTATCACTTTATAACCCATACGGACTTTGAGAAGTTTCTTTTCTTTGATGAGTTTGCTTATATTTCGTGAAAATGTCTCAGCAGTCATACCCAAGACAGAAGCAATTTCATACTGCTTCAAATCTACACTCAGTGTGGGATTTTTAGTATAAAACTGCAATATCTTTTCTTTGGCACTGGTGGCTATATTGAAATGTATATTTTGCTGTAGTAATTCTATCTTTTTAAGCAGAGATTGTATGATAGCATGAGAAATATTGGGAGAGTGGAGAAAAGTCTTTTCAAATGCTCTAAGTTCAATCTTTAGTAGCTTTCCTTGGGTGACAAACCTAGCAGAAGAAGGCAAAGGGCTATGCCTCAATGTTGCAGGTTCGGCAAGGAGTGCATCACGGCTAAAGTAGCCTATGACAATTTCATTGCCTTTATCATCATGCTTGAAGATACTTACCACACCTTCTACCAAAAGCATCAATACCGTACTCACCTCACCTGCGACAAAGAGTGTTTCACCCTCATGATAACTACACACAGAGGCAATCTTTTCCAAAGCAATCAAATCTACCTCTTCTAAAGCAGAGAACAGGGTGCTTTCTTTTAGTAAATCTTTCACAATCCTTGAATAGAAAATGACCTATTTTGAAGGTTCAAACCGGAGAGGTTGAGAAGAAGAAAATAGTATTTTTAGTAAAAATACAAAATTGCAAGGTATTGCTTTTAAGATGATGGATTAATCATCATTATGTAATGGTCCAGTAAAGTCAAAGCCAAATTTCATTTTGTTGGCTATCTCTTCTTGCACATTATCGATTAAGTCTTCTGTTTCATCATCAATTTGGTCTATGAGGCTTTTTTGTTCTCTTTCTCGTTTAAAGCTATGTATCTTATACGCTTTTTCAGCGCCTAGTGCTTCTATAAACTTCTCTAATGTATCTTCCCACACAATGGTAAGTTCATGTTCTATAACTCGTGCTTCATCATCATTGGGTAAAGTGTAATTAAATGCTACTGTATCTGTATAGGTGATAACCTCAAACGCTAGGGTTTCTCTTGGAGCCGTTGCTTCAGTATTTGGCATGACTATATCCTTTTATATATATTTTATTTACTGTTATATCAAAGATAACTTTAAATTGTATGTATTTTCTTTGATTTAGTTTTTTAAAGATTATTACGTTACTTTTTGGCAAAGGTATTGTATGATACAGTCACTTAATTACTAGCAGGAAAACCTATGCCCATTGAACAAATGAAAGATGTTATAGATTATGGTATTATTGGATTACTCATCTTTTTGAGCTTTATCACTTTTGCCTATACCGTAGAAAGATTTTTGTATTACCGTTCTATTGACCTTCATGCCTACAATCATAAACTCTCACTCGAAATTGACCTCTCTAAGCGTTTGCCAACCATTGCAAGTATTGGTTCAAATGCCCCGTATATTGGTCTATTAGGCACCGTTCTTGCGATTATTCTTACCTTTTATATTATCGGTGACCAACAAGATACGATTAACCCTGGGGAGATTATGAAACACTTGGCTCTAGCACTCAAAGCCACAGCAGCAGGACTCTTTGTGGCAATTCCTGCGACGGTACTGTATAATGCATTACTTAGCAAAGTAGATACCCTCCTTGCCCAATGGGAAATACTACAAGATAGCCATACATGAGACGTGAACGCTTTGACAAAATGAATGTCGTTCCTTTTATTGATATTGTTTTGGTTCTACTTGTCATTATCTTAGCCACATCAACCTTTGTCAAAAACCAAACGATTAAAGTAGAACTACCTACGGCAAGTAGTAAAAAATCCAAGAATAAAAAGACCATCCATATAGCCATCGACAAAGAAGGCAAATATTTTTATGATAAAGATGCCTTAAGCCTTGAAGCCATCAAAGCAAGACTCTATAAGCTTGACCCCAAAAAAGATATTATCTCTTTGCACATGGACAAATCTTCGGCGTTTAAGTACTTTGTCTCCATTATAGATATACTCAAAACCAAAGGCTTTGAAAATATTTCTATTGTCACCAAAGAATAATCTACTCTGTCATCATAGCATAAGGACGTTTGAGTGTTTCACTTAAGAGCTGAAGACTCACCAATCGTCCTTCACGAGCAAACTCTCTACCTTCCATAAAAACTATCATCGTAGGCACAGAAAATACCCCATAATCTAAGGCAATCTCGCGATATTCTTCTATATCAAGATAGAGTTGTTTCAGTTGGCTAAATTCTTTGTCAAAGACTGCTTTGAACTTGGGTCTAAGCGTGTGACAGACAGAACAATGTTCACCTGAAAAATAGAGTAATACCCCTACTTCATCTTTAATCGTGCTTTTTAATGCTTCTAATGTCATAGTACTTCCTTGTATATACATTTATAGTACCATACTTTTATAGTATTAGGAGTATAATTTTACAATTTATTTCTAAGGAATCCGCAATGGGTAGAGCATTTGAATATCGTAAAGCAGCAAAAATGAAAAGATGGGGAGCGATGTCTCGTATCTTCCCTAAATTGGGTAAAATTATCACTATGGCAGCCAAAGATGGTGGTATGGACCCCGATATGAATCCTAAGCTTCGTACGGCCATACTCAATGCCAAAGCCCAAAATATGCCCAAAGACAATATCGACGCAGCCATCCAACGTGCAGAAGCCAAAGATTTGGCAGATATTAAAGAGATTACCTATGATGTCAAAGCTGGTCATGGCGTACAAATGGTCATTGCTTGTGCCACAGACAACAACATGAGAACCGTTGCCAATGTCAAAGCTATATTGGTGCGTAATGGTGCAGAAATGCTCACCTCTGGCTCTCTTAACTTTATGTTTACGCGTAAATGTGTCTTTGTCTTGGATAAAACAGCAGATATGGACATAGAAGAACTCGAACTCGAACTGATTGATTTTGGACTAGAAGAGATTGAAGCAGATATAGAACCACAAGAAGAAGGAGATGATATTGAGATTATCAAAATCTATGGAGACTTTACTGCCTTTGGGGACCTCTCTAAAGGACTAGAAGATATGCACATCGCTGTCAAAAAAGCCACCCTAGAATACATCGCCAATACCCCTATTGACTTGCCAGAAGAACATATAGAAGAACTAGAAACCCTCATTGACAAACTAGAAGATGATGAAGATGTCCAAACGGTATTTACGAATATTCAGTAAATACTAAATATACACCTGTTTTCTATGAGCAATTTTAGCAATAAGCATGAGTTCACCTTCTTCATAAAAGACGACTCTATAATCACCTATCCTAAGTCTATATGCTCCATCAAAAGGTGTTTTTAGTTTTTTAATTTTTGTGGATATTGGATTTGATGCATACGCTTCAATCCCATCTAATATCTTTGATGCTATTTGTTTGTTAAGTTTATGTAATTGCTTTACAGCTTTGGGGTCATACTCTATTTTATAAGCCAAGAGAAGCTCTGACATCATCATGAGTTATGGTTTTTAATGTACCCATTTTATACTCTTGTACTGTTTGTGTTACATCATTAATATCAAGGTATTCTTGCAAAGCTTCTCTTATGACTTGTGTCTTTTTTTTACCACTATTGAGTGCCATAGCTGCCAATTCATCAATAAGATTTTCTTCTAGTGTAATAGTAATTTTTTTAGTCATACCTTAAGCCTTTTATTTACCATACTTTACCATATAAAACATTAATCAAAGCTAAGGTAATAAATCTATATTTTCTCCCCTATACGATACACTACAGCGTACATCAAGGGGACATAATAGAGGTTCAATATTGTAGCCCATGCGATGCCAAAGCCTAGGCTGATTGCCATAGGTTGCAAGATGAGTGCCTGTCCTGAGGCGAAGAACATGAGTGAAGATAGACCCAATACTGTAGTCACTGAGGTAAGGATAATAGGACGTAAACGCATACCTGCATACTGACTAAGCTTCGTATAGTTATCCCCTTTTCTAATAAAATCTAGCATGATTAAGCCGTCATTTACCACCACTCCTGCCAATCCTACCACCCCCATCATCCCTGGCATGGTCATGTGAATACCCATAATATATGTCCCTAGCAATGCTCCCAAAAGAGTCAAAGGAATAATGGATAAGATAATCAGAGGTAAGACCAAAGAATTGAACATCCATACCAAAGTAATAAAAATGAGAAAAACTGCCAATACAAGGGCTTCTCCCATCTCTTTTTTGAGTGTATTGTTCTCTTTTGCTTCGCCTTTGATACTCACTTTGAGACCTTCTTGTTCCAGTGTCTCTAGCAATGGAGCTAAGTCTTTCATCGCGTCAATAGAGGTAATGACCTTTTTTTCTACATTGGCTACTACCGTACGCACTTTATTACCATTTTCTTTAAAGATTTTGACAAAACTTTTGTGATAGGTAAAATCACATATTTCAGAAAGTCTTACACGCCTTTTACCATCAGGTGTACTCAATTCAAAATTGCCAATTTTGGAGGTATGGTCTTTATATACATCTTCTATTTTGACACGCATGAGTCCTTGTGCGTTAAACATTTTGCTGTATTCGGATTTGAGAAATGCCCCTTTGAGTACGGAGGCTAGATACCCTTCACTAAAACCTAGAGATTGTCCATAGTGATTTATCCGTAATTTTAATTCACGTTCACCGATATTCGCATTGTTGGCAATATCTTTGACCCCTTCTATATTTGAGAGCTTCTCTTCTACACGTTGTATTGCATCTAATATCTTCTCTTTGTCTGTATGCTCTAATCCTATTTCTATATCATTGGAGACGATACCTGCTTGTTGGACATAGACATTGAACTCTTCATAGAGTTTTTTGCCATCAATCATTTGATTCCTAAACTTTTGGACAATTTTTTCTTCGATTTCCTTGGCAATATCTTGTGAGACACGATGACGTATCATATCACTGTCATCATATTCCAAAGAAAAGATAGGATTAATATATTTTTCAAAAAAGTTTTCTGCTGCTTTTTCATGTAGGTTAATAAAAATTTGAAAACGGTTTTCTCCTACTTCAAAACTTTGGTCTTTGTTGAGTTTAAACCCTATAACAGAAGTCACCGAATCCATATCTTGGTCTTGGAGTAAGTCTAATAATGCTTCTTCAATTTCGGACACATACACTTCGGTTTCACGTAGATTATTGTTAATATCTATCGTACCATTCATATAAATCTGCTGTGCATCAAACTCAGGGAAAAGCTGAAACTTTATCAGCTTACCCATACCAATGGTAGCCATTATTATCAATGTCACGAGCAAAAATAAAGAGGTTTTCTTGTAACAAAGTAAGAAGAGTAGCAACGATGTATATCCCACCAGCCACCTTGACCACATACCCGTCTTCTGTGTTTCTTTTTTGATGGGTTTGAGTCCAAAAAGTTCTTTGGCATGTAAAGGGAGAAAATAAAAGGCTTCAAACAAAGAAGAGAGTAACAAGATAGAAAGCATAATAGGCAAAATCTGCATAAATACTCCCATTTTCCCTGACATCAATAGTAATGGTAAAAAAGCAAAGATAGTCGTGAGTGTAGCAGTCAATACAGCAGGAAACATTTCCAACGCACCATCAATAGATGCATCCCTAGCACTTTTGCCCATTTCCATGTGCCTATAGATATTCTCAGCCACAACAATCGCTTCATCTACAAGCATCCCCAAGGCAATTAATGCCCCCAAAAGACTTAGCATATTGAGACTATAATCAAGCATATCAGACATAATCAACGCTATCATAAAACTCATAGGAATCCCTATAGCTACAACCAAAGCAATACGGATATTGACTGAGAGTAACAGAGCCAAAAAGACAAGAATCAAGCCAAACAAGATATTAGAAGAGACAAGATTCAGACGGTTCTTAATCCACACGGAAGTATCGGTATACACCTTAAATTCTATACCCTCATATTTGTCATTAAAGCCTAAGAGTATCGTCTTGATTTCTTTGCTCAAGGCAATCGCATTGCCTTCTTTGCTTTTATTGATATTCAAAGAGAGATTTGGCTTGGCATTGTAATGAGAGATTTCTGTGGGGTCAGCTAGGCTGTAGGATACAGTGGCAATATCTTTGAGACGAAAATGTTTTGTACCTACTTGTAGTAAGGTATTTCCCAAAGATTGGGCATCTTTTTCGCCATTAATCGTTGAGATATATAAATGCTCTCCTTGGGCATCTAGCGTACCTAGAGGAAAGATACTTGATATATTGGCAATCGCTTGATAGACTAACAGCTTGTCCAAATCATAGGCATCTAACTTTTTTTGGTCTAGTTGAATGACCACCTCTTCCTCAGTCCCCCCACGTAAATCAATACTGCTCAAATCACCTAAGAGTGCCAATCTACTTTTAAGGTCATTCCCTGCTTTTATGAGGTCTTTTTTATCGATATCTCCTGAAATAGCAATGAGTAAAAGAGGATAATCTTGCACCAAAATACGCGCAAGAGGTTCATCCATATCGGAGGGTAAATCACGCCTTGTTTTGGAGATAATGTCTTTGACATCAGCCAAAATACTCTCTGCATCTTCCCCTGATTTAATATCAGCTTGAATCCGAAAACTTCCATTTTGGATACTGCTATAAATAGTAGAAATCGCAGATAAACTTTTGACCTCATCTTCTATATTGTGGACTACCATTTTATCTAATACATCCGCACTGGCTCCTAGATACGCCCCCTTCAACAGAAATCATATCCAGTGCAGAAGGAGGAAATATCTCTTTGGCAATATGTCGGTAAGAAAAGACAGAAAGCATCAAAATAAAGACCATAAACATGTGATTGATAATAGGCTTATCCACAGCAAAACGAATAAAACTTCTCATATTAGTCTAATCGCTCTCATAGATAGTAAAAATCGTATCCGTGACTTTATTTTTAAATGTCAATGCTTCCACCTCTTGTTCCAATAAGATTTTCTCTGCTTCAAGTGCTGAGACTTCTGTTTTCATTTTGTTGACAATCTTTGATTCATAATAAATCTGATTGGACAAATAAATTTTTGTTGTTGCCAAAATAATCACAATTGCCATAGACATCAATACCACAAAAAACATCCCAAAGGTAATCCCATTGGCTGCTTGTTTTTTGCTCTTAAACATCCCTACTAAACCTAAAGCTTCGTAACTTCGCAGAACGACTTCGTTTATTTTCTTTTAACTCTTTTTGCGTAGCGATAACAGGTTTGGAAGCAAAGGCTTTGCCTATGGCATGATTTTTACCACAAGTACAACGCATGGCTTGGGCTTCACAAATACAAGACTTTGCCCATTGCTTAAAGCGATTTTTGACCAACCTATCTTCTAGTGAGTGAAAAGAAATCAAGGAGACTACCGTACCTTTACAATGGTTCTTCTCCAAGGCATCGAGTAATCCTTCTATCTCTCCTAGTTCATTGTTCACTTCTATACGAATCGCTTGAAACATCAAGGTAGCAGGATGGATTTTCGCCCCTGAGGGAATGACTGCTTTGGCTATCTCACTCAATGCCAAGGCACTTTGTATAGGGGCGTTGGCTCTAGCTTCTATCACTGCCCCTGCTAGTTTACGATAAGAGCGTACTTCACCATAGGTATCAAGATATATTCTAGTTTATCCTGAGAATAGGTATTGACGACCTCATAGGCACTCAAACTTGAAGCAGTATCCATACGCATATCCAAAGTCTCAGAATGAAAGGAAAACCCTCGTTCACGTTTGTCAAGCTGTAAAGAAGAAACCCCAAAGTCTGCTAATACTGCCATAATAGGCGTTTGGGTCAAAGTAGGAAAGATATTAGCGAATGTGCCTTTATAAAGGCTACTTCTCTCAGCATAAGGCAACAAGCGATGACGCGAAAAATCCAAAGCTTCCTCATCTCTATCTATGCCAATATGAGACAAATGTGCATACCTTGCCAAGACTTCTGAACTATGCCCTGCGTATCCCAAGGTACAATCTACAAAGTACCCTTCTTCTATCTCTTCAAAGCTCTGAAGCACTGCCTCTAAGAGTACAGGTATGTGAGGGGTTTGCATGGTTTTCCTTTCTGCGAAAATCTATCTTTTAACTATAGATGTTATAATAGCAAAATTATGCTAATAAAGGTTTCTCATTTATGGATAAGCACCTTATAGACGACATTAAACATATCTCTTTGTCACTCTTTGACAAAAACTTCTTTGGTGTCTATCATGGCTCTATTTCTGCACGTATTTCAAGCCATGGATTTATTATCAACCGTAAAGATACTATTTTAAATGAAATTAACGAAGATTCCTTGGTTAAACTAGATGCTAAAAAAAGAGATTATCGCTGGAGTATGGCAAACCCTGATGTCCATATTCATGAACATATTTATGAAAATATCCCTAGTGCCAAGTACATCTCTTATACCATGCCTCCTTATGCGACTGCCTATTCGCTCAAACATGGGAAACTCTCCCCACAAGACTTCTTTGGCAAGAAAATCTTAGGAGATATTCTTATCTATGACCCCAAAAATATTGATGATTGGCTAGAAAGAGCACCCTATGAGATACCCAAATTCTTTCAAGAACATGACACGCATCTCTTGCTCATCAAAGGGTTTGGACTCATTGCCTATGACAGAGATATTACCGAAATGGCAAAGAAAATTTCTATCTTGGAAAATTCTTGTCGCTTATTGGCTCTGTCTGCGAACCTCTAATTATTGACCTAGTTTCTTTTTGTAATATGCTACAACTGCCAAGCCAACACCCACAAGCCCAAGAATAAAAATGATAGACCCTAGTATCACTTCTATTCCTATAGGCTGTGTCATATCAAACATTAGGCTACGACCTTGGCACAACGTTCACAAGCACAGTCTTCGCTAGAAGAGGTAAATCTCCAACATCTAGGACACTTAGAAGCCATAGCTTTATGTACGGTAAAGGTCTGTCCTTCTACTTCAAAAGAAGCCAATTTTTCACCTTCACTGCTACTTTTGATAGCAGAGACTACGAACCAATCTTCTAAGTCTTTAGTGTTTTGTATAGGTAAAAGATGCCTATCTCCTACCATTTCTAATGCCAATGTAGATTTAATGATTTTCTCTTTTTTGAGTGAATCAATGGCTTCAGAAAAGCTTTGACGTGCTTCTATCAAAAGCGTATCCTCAAAACTAGCTTCAACCTTGGGTACTTCAACATACACAAGGTCAAATACATTTTCCATACCCTCTGAAAATAAATCCGAAGCGTATTCAAGTATCTCATCTGCTGTATAGGTCAAGACAGGTGCTATTAGCCCTAGCATAGATTTGGCAATATGTGCCATAGCAGACTGTGTGGCACGTCGGATAGGGTCATTTTTGTCTTCACAATAGAGTCTATCTTTGGTAATATCCATGTAGATACCCGATAGCTCATTGGTAATAAAGTGATTGAGTGTTGCAAATCCTCTCAAAAAGTCATAGACATCAAAAGAGCTTTTGACAGAAGCAAAAACCTCTCCTGCTTTGTTTAATATCCATCTATCAAGTTCGCCATAAGCATCATGAGATACATACGCTTCTAAATCATCGACATTGGCGAGTAAAAATCTAAAGGTATTGCGTATCTTTCTGTACTGTTCAGCCGTTTGTTTCAATATACCATCAGAGATTTTGAGGTCAGATTGATAATCAGAGAGTGCGACCCAAAGTCTTAGTATCTCAGAACCATACTGCTTGATGACTTTACTAGGAGCCATGACATTCCCCTTAGATTTGGACATCTTCTCACCCTTGTTATCGACCGTAAAACCATGGGTAATGAGCGTTTTGTACGGGGATACGCCATTGACGGCACAAGAAAGCAAGAGTGAAGACTGAAACCACCCTCTATGTTGGTCAGAACCTTCTATATACAAGGATGCTGGATATTCTCCTGCATCATAATTCCCCGAACCTAATACAGAGTTCCACGTTGAACCCGAATCAAACCATACATCTAAAATATCTGTCAACTTTTCTAAGTCATCAGGATTGTATTTAGAATCCGTTGGTAAAGCTCTACATTACTCATAGAATACCAAGCATCTGCACCATGGATATCAAAGAGCTTGGCGATATGTTCTAAGACATCTGCATCAAAAATCACAGCCTTCGTACTCTTGATTCTAAAAAACGCAATCGGTACTCCCCAACTTCTTTGACGCGAAATACACCAATCAGGTCTGCCCTCAATCATAGGTTTCAAACGGTTTTTAGAAGTCTTAGGATAGAAATCTACCTCTTCGATGGCATGAAGTGCTGTATCTCTTAGCGTCTCTTTGGCACCCTCTGCTTTGTCATCTATAGAGATAAACCATTGGTTTGTAGCTCTATAGATAAGTGGCTTCTTCGTTCTCCAACAATGTGGATAAGAATGCATAAACTTACTTTGTTTCAACAAGCTATCACCCAATATCTCCAAAATTGGCTCATTGGCTTTAAAAATATGCATACCTACAAAGGCTTCAGGATTTGGCAAAAGATTGAGTCCTACTACAGACTCATCAAAACAACCTCTTTCATCTACAGGCATGATGACATCAAGAGCATATTTGAGTCCTACTTTATAATCCTCTTCACCATGCCCTGGGGCTGTATGTACACATCCCGTTCCACCATCCATCAAGACGTGTTCACCCAATACGACTTTGGAACTACGTCCATTTACAGGATTGATACTTAAGAGATTTTCAAGCTCAGTAGACGCTATCTTTCGTGAAGCATGACCAGAGACTACGCCTTCTTCTATCATCGCGTCATAACGTACATCTGCTACAATATGCCCATCATCCGTCAAGACATACATCGCTTCAGGATGCAAAGAGATACCTGTATTTGCAGGGAGTGTCCATGGCGTGGTTGTCCATATTACAAGCCCTGCTTTGCCTTCAATGCCCAAGGTCTCTTTGGCAGAATCACTAAGCTCAAAATGCACATAGAGTGAATAATCTTCTTTGTCTTGATACTCTACCTCAGCATCGGCGAGTGCCGTTCTAGCAGCCCATGACCAAAAGATAGGCTTGTGTCTCTCCACCAAGAGACCTTTCCTAGCCACGTCACATAAGGTTCTATAGATATTTGCTTCAAATTTAAAATCCATCGTGACATAAGGATTTTCCCAATCAGCGATGATACCAAGCTCTTTGAACCCTGCTTTTTGTATCTCTACAAACTTACTCGCATGGCTCCGACACAAGGCTCTAAATTCTGCTGTAGGCATGGCTTCTTTTTTGCTCTTGCCAAGCTTTTCTTCTACTTTTTGCTCAATAGGCAAACCATGACAATCCCAACCTGGGGTCATCCGTACAGCCTTACCTTGAAAATAATGGTATTTCAAGATGATGTCTTTGAGCGTTTTATTGAGGGCATGACCTATATGTATATCACCATTGGCATAAGGAGGTCCATCGTGCAAGGTAAACATCTCAGCACCCTCACGCTTAGTCTTCATTTGCTCATATATATTGGCATCATACCAAGCATTATACTTTTTGGGTTCATTATTGGGGAGGTTTCCACGCATAGGAAAAGCTGTTTTGGGAAGAAGAAGTGTGTCTTTATAATCCATAAGAAATAACCTTGTACTAAATTGTAAAGATTATATCTAAAAGTTGTTTGGATATGGTTAGAATAACAATATTCATAGCCACTATACCCACGTCAAAAAGGATACCCCTTGCCATACTCTTCTATCCTCAGTGCTATTGTCCCTGAGGTACAAAGCATCATCGCCACCCTCAAAGCCAACAATCACACTCTTTCCTTTGCTGAGAGCTGTACAGGAGGAGGCATAGCCTCTGTCTTTACCTCTGTAGCAGGAGTCTCTGCTGTCTTTGGAGGTTCTTGTGTCACCTATTCCAATACTATCAAAGAGCAGTGGCTAGGTGTCTCACCTCAAACACTCCTACGCTATGGAGCAGTCAGCCAAGAGTGTGTAGCACAAATGCTAGTAGGCATTACTACTATGGCCAACAGCGAGTATAATATTGCCGTTAGTGGCATAGCAGGACCTGATGGTGGTACAAACCTCAAACCTGTAGGTACTGTTTATATTGGTATTCAAACCCCTTTGGGACAACAAATACAGCACTGTAAATTTGAAGGAAATAGGCAAGAAATACAAGAAAAATCCATTATCTTTGCTATCAAAACCCTCAAAGAAGCCATAGAAAATAAAAATAATTTATAAAACACTTGACATTAAGAGATTACTAAGCTATAATTCCGTCCACTTAATCACCAATGGTTAAGTTTAAAAATGACCTTTTAGCTCAGTTGGTAGAGCAATTCCCTTTTAAGGAATGGGCCCTTGGTTCGAATCCAAGAAGGGTCACCATTTTTATTATTTATAGTGTTGTGCGGTGGTAGTTCAGTTGGTTAGAACGCCTGCCTGTCACGCAGGAGGTCGCGAGTTCGAGTCTCGTCCGCCGCGCCACATGACCTTTTAGCTCAGTTGGTAGAGCAATTCCCTTTTAAGGAATGGGCCCTTGGTTCGAATCCAAGAAGGGTCACCACTATAAAATAATATACAAACACACGGTCGCTTAGCTCAGTTGGTAGAGCGCTACCCTTACAAGGTAGATGTCATAAGTTCGAGTCTTATAGCGACCACCATTAACAAATTTGTTTTATGTTCTTAATGACCCTTTCATCTAGTGGCCAAGGATATTACGTTTTCAACGTAAAAACAGAGGTTCAAATCCTTTAGGGGTCGCCAAAGTTTTAAACATTATATACGGTCGCTTAGCTCAGTTGGTAGAGCGCTACCCTTACAAGGTAGATGTCATAAGTTCGAGTCTTATAGCGACCACCATGATTACAGTCTTCATCAGATGTATTTTTAGCCATTAAATTGGTTTAGGTGCGGTGGTAGTTCAGTTGGTTAGAACGCCTGCCTGTCACGCAGGAGGTCGCGAGTTCGAGTCTCGTCCGCCGCGCCACACATTTAAAAATAACGTATTACACTTTATACACTACTTTTTTAACCTCATCCTCACACTCTGCTCATGTGCTGTCAATCCCTCAGTATGGGCTATCAATGCACAGGCTTCACCTATTTCATCCATACCTTTTTCAGACATAGCAATGATAGAAGACTTTTTCAAGAAATTATCTACACTCAGTGGGGAATAAAACTTTGCAGTACCACCTGTAGGTAGGGTATGGTTAGGTCCTGCTACATAGTCGCCTATAGGTTCTGGTGTATTTTCACCCAAAAAGATAGCACCTGCGTGTTTGATAGAGTCCAAAAGTGACATGGGGTCAGCAGTCATAATCTCTAAATGTTCAGGGGCTATCTCATTCATGAGTGCTATGGCTTCTTCCATCGTATCGGTGACGATAATAGCTCCACGCTCTTCTATAGACTTCCTAGCTATGCTTTCACGGCTTAGTGTTTGAAGTAGTTCTTCTACTTTCTCACTGACCTTATTGGCTAATTCGCTATCGGTGGTTATGAGGATAGCAGATGCCATTTCATCGTGTTCTGCTTGGCTGAGTAAATCTATGGCTACATAGTCTTCTCTTGCTGTCTCATCGGCTAAAATTCCTATCTCAGAAGGTCCTGCTATCATGTCTATATTTACTTCACCATAGACCAATTTTTTAGCCGTAGCCACAAAGATATTCCCCGGCCCTGTGATGACATCTACTTTGGGGATGGTCTCTGTCCCATACGCCATAGCCCCAATGGCTGAAGCACCCCCTACCCTATACACTTGTGTCACTTTACAAAGGTGACAGGCTGCTAAGAGCAGTTCATTGAGTTCATTATCAGGTGCAGGGGTACAAATAACTATCTCTTCTACACCTGCGACTTGGGCAGGAATAACGTTCATCAGTAATGAACTAGGATAAGCAGCCTTCCCTCCAGGGATATAAAGCCCTGCTCGGTCAACAGCTGTGACTTTTTGCCCCAAGATACTGCCATTTTCTTCTGTATCCATCCAGCTTTTGGGCATGAGTTTTTGGTGATAACTTTCGATACGGTCATACGCAAGATGCAAGGCATCACGCAGAGCAGGGTCTATATTGTCATAGGCCTTTGCCATATCCTCTGTTGATACCAACAGTTCGCTATCTTCTTTGGGTTCCCATCTATCAAACTTGGCTATTTGTGCTTTGAGTGCTGTGTTTCCCTCTGTTTGTATCTCTTTGAGAAGAGCTGAGACGATGTTTGTTACACCCTCTATATCCATCTTGCCACGTGCAAGAAGTGTATTAAAATTGGCTTCAAAAGTCTCATCGTTACGGTAAAATATTTTCATTTTATATCCTATGTATATTTGCGTTCATATCTAGGGAGCATACTCTCATTACCCAAGAGTCCACCTTGGTGTAGATAGAGTATTGCTTTGCTATAAAGTTCAGGATGAGCCAACAAAGTTCGCCATCCCAAAGCATCATAAAGTAAGTCAAAGACTATCCCTGTTTCTTCTTGTAATTTTAGCCAAATTTTATAGTTTTCTTTATAAAGTTTTCCAAAATGGTGCTTTTTTACCAAGCTAATAATCTGAGGATGGTAGCTTTCATCTGATTCCAACGCCAAAAATTGTGCTTTGAGATAAGCACGGTCTCCTACACAAGGACAAGTAAAGACTTTGCTATCAAGCATCCCTTTTTCGATAAGTGCCTTTTGTAAAAAGAGTGATGTAGTCCCTGTACCTGAGGGTAAAAAGATATTTAACCCTTGTATATGCTGTGCTTTTTGCCATGAGCCTATCTCTTGTGCCAAGATATCAAGCCCAAACTTCGCTTCTTGTTGTCGTCCACCCTCTTCTATGAGAAGTATCTCTTGTGTTATATTTGGCAGTACTTTATCAATATGTATTTTCATACCATTATCCAAAGAAGCCTTATAGTTTCCATGGGGATTGTCTTTGAGATACTCAGCGATATGGCTCACATAATATTCAAATTCCCACCCTTTCATCTTTGCTAGTACCGATAATGAATACATAGCATTCGATTGTGCCGAACCATACGAAATGATTTTATGTATCAAAGGAAAGTCATTGTGAAGAAAGTAATGAAATTTTCGTGCTTTATTACCAGAGAAATCGGGATGAAGTAAATCATCACGCTTGATATAAAAAGCCTGATGATGAAAAGAGACCTGCTCTATAGCAGAAGTATCAAACCTAAAGGATGAAGAGAAAATTAATTTCGTCCTATACAGTTCAAATCATCAAAGGCACGTTCTAACCTAGTCACGACGGAAAGCTCTGCACAACGTAACCATTTGCGTGGGTCATAATACCCCTTATTGGGCTTGTCTGCCCCTTCAGGATTGCCAATTTGACTTTGCAAATAGGCATGATATTGAGAGACATACGTTCTAACTCCATCCCAAAAAGCCCACTGTGTATCGGTATCAATATTCATCTTGATTGCACCATAAGAAATAGCTTCTCTAATGTCTGCTAATTCTGAACCCGAGCCACCATGAAAGACAAAGTTCACAGGTTTGCTAGAAGTAGCATATTTTTCTTCTATGTACTTTTGAGAATTGTCCAATATCTTCGGAGTTAGACTCACATTTCCAGGCTTATACACACCATGTACATTACCAAAAGACGCTGCAATAGTAAACTTATCAGAGACTTTCATCAGTTCTTCATAGGCATAGGCTACTTCTTCGGGTTGTGTATACAGCAGTGCATTATCAATTTGGGTATTATCTACACCATCTTCTTCTCCACCTGTAACACCTAGTTCTATCTCCAAAGTCATACCCATCTTAGCCATACGTTCTAAGTACAGCTTACAAGTGGCTATATTCTCTTCAATAGGCTCTTCAGAAAGGTCTATCATGTGAGAAGAAAATAAAGGAATACCATGTATCTTGAAATGTGCTTCACTCGCATCAAGTAGTGCATCAATCCACGGCAAAAGCTTCCGTGCTGCATGGTCAGTATGCAATACTACAGGGATACCATAGGCATGAGCCATAGTATGTACATGCTCTGCCGCAGAAATAGTACCTAATACTTCCCCTACTTTTGCATCCAAGCCCTTACCTGCATAATACGCTCCCCCACCATTGGACAACTGTACAATCACAGGAGAGTGCACATTTTTCGCAGATTCTAAGACCGCATTGATAGAAGAAGTACTCACGACATTGACCGCAGGTAAGGCAAACCCTTCTGCCTTGGCTATGGCAAAAAGTGTTTGTAAATCATCACCTGTAACTACCCCTGCGTCCATAACATCTAAAACATTTGTTGACATATTATTTCACTTTTATTTTTGCATTTTTCATCAAACCAGCGACGACTTTTTCTTGTGCATAACGCATTTTAAAGTCCTTCTTGACTTTATCAAACGCAGGGATATTGGCATTTTTGGTTTTTTTGGCATTGGCAACGGCTTTATCGTAAGCCTCTTTGATGTCTTTGTCTGTGACTTTCATTTCAGACATCTTTTTTTGCATCCAAAAACCAGAAAGTGCTGTTTTCCTCTCTTTTTTAGTAAACGATTTCGCTGAAGCATGGGCAATCAACTTAGAAGGTGCCATCATTTGAATCAATTGTTTTTTAGCATCATCAGGCAATGCACTCCAAGTATTTTTACCTTTGGTTAAAATATCTAGTGCCTTGTTTACTTCTTCAAGACTCAGTCCAATATCATTGATTTTGGCAACCGTTTTATCTGTTGAGGCTATCGTAATGTTCATATCTTTAGTCAGACTATCCATCATCTGCTTTTCTACCATTTGAATATGAAGCTTATCTTGTATCGCTTCAAACTTAGGAATCTCTCTTGTATCATTGTTATCAATCGCTTGTTGCTTTAACTGTTCATACACAACTTGTACCTCAGCTACCGTGACTTTAATTTCACGGGCTTCTTTTTGCATCCAAACCCTTGCCATTACTGTCTCTTTTTCTACCTCTGTCAACTCTTTTTTTGCCGCTGCAAATGCAAGAATAGGCAATGCCATTTCATAGATAAGACGCTTTTGTTGAGCTGCTGGTAAGATATCAAAGTTGTCTATCTTTCCTTTGGTACGCCCCAAGAGATAGCCATCGGCATCTTTTTTCAATATCTTCGCATTGTTGACTGTAGCAATAACGGTTTTTGCTGACCTTTTCTTTTGTACTCTTGGTACAGGCTTAGGCTTGGCATTGAGGTCCAAACTACTCAAATCTACCATTTGTGATGAATCTCCTTCACCCATAATATTGTTCAAACTATTTTTAAGACCATCCGCAGAAATACTCGTCATACCCATTATCACCCATAATGTACCAAAGACAAAAATCTTTTTCATATTTGTTCCTCTTTACTTATTTTGTGTTGCATTGACTTCAGCAAGGACTTCTACAATTTGAGCTTTGCTTTTGAGTTCTGTAGCAACTTCAGAGATTTTCGCAGCAAATTGTTTTTGTCTCAAAGAAGCAAGGATATTTTCTTTGACTTCATCATACGCTACTACAGCTTCAGGAGTCTTCTTTTCTACATAAATCACATGATAACCAAACTGAGTTTTTACAGGTGTCATTGTCATTTGACCATTGTCCAATGCCCACGCTGCTGTTGAAAACTCTGGTACCATTTGCCCTTTGGTAAAGGTACTCAAATCTCCACCTTTAGGACCAGAGGGTCCTGTAGATTTTTCTTTAGCCAAAGCGATAAACTTTTCTTTGAGTGCTTCTCCAGTGAGTGGCTTAAGCGTAGCAATAATCTCTTGGGCTACAGCTTCACCTTCTACTAAAATATGTCTTGCATGCATGGATGCTTTACCCATAAACTTATCGGTATTCTTGTCATAAAAGGCTTTGGATTCACTGTCACTTACAATGGTTTTGTCCATTTGTTCTTTCATCCACATATTGACCAAAAGTTCTTCTTTTATCTTCTGCATATTTCTTTTGAAATCAGGCTTAGAAGCAATACCCTCTTTGGCCGCCAATTCCATAAATAGATGCTTTTCAATCAATCTATTCGTAATCATTTTCTTTTCTTCTGCTTTTAGCTCAGCAAAGTTTGCTTGAGGTACTTGTGCTGTCACAAAAGTTTGGGCATCTTGTTTGGTAATATTTTTACCATTAACCGTTGCCAAAATATCTGAAGCGAGTGCCGATGAAGTAATAATAGAGAGTGCTATAAGTGTCGTTTTTACGCGTGTTAACATGGGTTATTTCCTTAGAATAGAGTAATTATTTACCCAAAGTATATCTCTCTTGGGTAAATCATTCATTAATGTGCTAATATTCTAATTAGTATTTAATTAAAGCAAGGTTTAAATGATGCCAAAAGTGAAAAAAGCCACCAAGAAAGAGATTGTTGAGATAAAAGCACTCTTTTTACACCACTATCCCCATTCTATTACAGAACTAAACTACAAAAATCTCTATGAGCTTCTCATTTCAGTCATGCTCTCTGCCCAATGTACTGATAAACGGGTCAATATTATTAGCCCTGCACTCTTTGCCAAATATCCCCATCCTATTGCCCTAGCCAATGCCCATTTGGACGAAGTAAAATCCTACTTAAACACCTGTTCATTCTTCAACAACAAATCCAAAAACCTCATCAAAATGGCACAAGCACTCATAGAGAACTACGAAGGAAAAGTCCCCCTAGAAAGAGATGCACTCATGACACTAGCAGGTGTAGGACAAAAAACAGCCAATGTAGTCATGATAGAATATGCACAAGCCAATCTCATGGCAGTCGATACCCACGTCTATAGAGTCGCCCACCGTCTAGGTCTAAGCGATACCAAAACAGCCACCAAATGTGAAGAAGAACTCAGCAAAAAATTCAAAACCGATTTACACCTCTTGCATCAAGCGATGGTACTCTTTGGAAGATACACATGCAAAGCCATCAAACCCCTCTGCGAAGGATGCTTTATGGAAGCCCACTGCAAAACGAGCCAAACCTTTAAGGTCTAAAGTCAAATAATAACTTTTTCTTTTTGCGAATATTTGGTGCGTTAAAAACGCACCCTACAAGATCTTGTCAATTTTTATTAAACGTTACACATGCATCTCTTCAATCACCCTCAACAACACAGCATAAGTCCTCTCCACCGAAAGTAAATCTACTTCTTCTCTGGTGGAGTGTGGGTAACGGATGGTAGGACCTATGGAGGCGAATTTGATGTGGGGATAGATTTTGGCGATGACTCCACATTCTAGTCCTGCGTGGATTGCCATGAGTTTACTGCTTCCGAACTCTTGTTTCATTGCTGTATCTACGAGTGTGGTAAAATCGCTAATATCGGGTTTCCATGCTGGGTATTTGTCTTCTAGTTTGGTCTCAAATCCATAAGAATCAAAAAATGCCAAAGTCTCACAGGAGAGCTTTTCTAAACTTGCACTGTCCATAGCCCTTGCCGATGTCTCGACTTTGAGTCCACCTTTTTCGTCTGCTGTGATGATAGCTAGGTTGATACTCGTATCTGGGATATTGAGGGTGTCATTATAAAGGTGTACACCATGCTTGAAGGTATCTAGCATCTCTATGATTTGGCTACTCTTAGAGAAGACTTTGGGCTTTTCCTTTAGTAGGCGTACTTGTACTTCGTTGTCATTTTCTAAAGGATTTGTCGTTCTAATGATGGCTACAGCATTCGCAGGAATGGAGTTTCGGCGTTCTCCTGCGTAGATGGACGCTAGTTGTGTAATATTATTTTGGGACAGATATTGGGCTAAGACTTTAATAGCAGAATCAATACCCTTGTCTATATCCACACCCGAATGACCTCCGACGAGTCCTTTGACGGCTATTTCATAACAGTCTCCTTTGCCTTGCGTATAAGTATCTTTGAGAGTGGCTGTAATATCCACACCTCCTGCACAACCTATATACACTTCTGCCTCATCTTCACTGTCAAGATTGAGCATAAAGTCACTTTGCTAGCTTAAAGGTAAGGGCATTGGCACCGATAAGTCCTATCTCTTCATCTGCTGTAAGTAGAAACTCTAGGTCTTCGCCTTTGTCCATAAGTGCCATCATCATGGCAATTGCCATGCCATTGTCTGCACCCAAAGAGGAATCTTTGGCTCTCATAATATCTTCTTCTATATAGGTTTCTATTTGAGGGGCTTTGCCCATACATACCATATCATAGTGGGCTTGAAGACAGAGTTTTGGGTTTCCTTTGCTAATGAGGATATTTCTATGGCTATCTACTTGTACCTCATAGCTTCTTTCTTTTGCAAAATCAACGAGAAATGCTAAAAGCTTCTCGCTATTTTCACTACAGTGAGGGATTTGGGTGAGGGTTTGAAAATGGGCTATTATATTTGACATAGGTTTCTCTTTTTGCCCATTATAGTATAATGATATAAAATCTTACAACACACATCAAAACAGATGAATAGTATCTAGTGGTTCTATGTTGTATTCGATAATAGCTTGTTTTGGATACGTAGTGCGTTTAGGTAGCATTCTTTTTTCCCTAGTGGGCTTCTTGACTCTCACCTTTTTAGTCCCCATTACACGTTTACATACTACAATGCGACTGCGATAAAAATGATTTTTCAAAGAAGAGGTCATTACTTTTCCCCCTTTGCTACTGGCATGTCTAAAATAGTGATTGCCTACATAAATACCTACATGATTGACATTGCCCCTCGAATGTTTTTTGGTATCAAAGAAAATCAAATCACCATAGACCAAATCTTTGACTGCCACGGTTTTTCCCACACGAGACTGTTCAATAGAGCGTCTAGGAAGCCAAAGGTTCATACTGCCATAACTATAATAAATCAGACCCGAACAATCAAAAGAAGACTTACCTTCCTCTGCCCAACGGTAGGGTTTACCTAGACTCTCTTTGAGCATACTTTGCAAAGCATAAGGGCTAGGTTTTTGATACTTGACCTTAGGTTTATGAATAGTATAATCATAACGCTGTGAACAAGAAGACAAGAACAATAGCGTCACAATCACAAAAGAGACAAAGCGTAAATCCACTATTTTATCTCAACTTTTATGAGCTTAGAAAATCTATCTTTGGGGCTAGGGATATAAATCTCTGCACGATAAGAAGAGATGAACTTTTCATCTGCTATATTCCATATTTTGTCTATTTTATAGTCTGTCTTTTCGCCATTGAGATACAATATCTTATGCTCTATCTCGGCTATCTCTTCAGAAGCCAAAAAGAGTACCAATTTGGCTCGGCTCACGTCTTTGATTTCTGCCAAAGGCGTACCTGCATTGACAAAATCTCCTTTGCGTACCAAAAGTTTATAGAGATATTTATCTTTGAGAACAATAGACTTCTTGGCAATGCTGTCTTCGAGTTGTCTGACTTTATAGCCCAATTCTAATATCTGTTTTTCTAGGCTAATAATCTTTTCACGCGTACTTAGGTATTGTGTTTTGGCTGTACTAAAGGCACTATAAGCATTGTCTTTTTGGGTTTTGGACGCTGTGGAGAGTTTGTTGATACGCTGATAATATCCCTCTTGCCTTTTGACTGTGTCATTGAGACTTTTGGCAATATTTTGATTGATTTGAAGCATCTGTTCCAAAAGGAGGACACTGTTTTGGGTAAACTCGATATTGACTTTATCTAAGGCATCATCCAATACGATAATTTGCTTGTCTTTTATTAAAGTACCCTCAGCATCCACATTGGCATAAACCACCAAGGCACTTACCGAAGATTTTAACAAGATAGATTCATAAGGTTCGACTTTGGCATAATGGACTTTGGCAAACAGAAGAAAGGGACTAATCAACAAGAATAAAATTTTCATATTACTACTTTTTGTTGATTATATCCAAATAGCGTTAATCTGCTACTTCTGTCCATCGTTTCATCAATTCAAGTCCCATATCAAAAGGTAGATTCCCTTCGATGGTACGTTTTTCTACTTCTTGTTCCAATACCTCTGTAGTCATAGAAAGATAGGATGTCGTAGCCATAGGAGCTATCTGCTTCTTTGAATCTACTGCATGTAACATAGTAAATGAGAGTGTTAATAGTGCTGTAGTAATGATAAGTATTTTTTGTTTTTTGAAGTTCAAGATATATCCTTTATAGTTTTGATACAGCTAGTATAACAAAGGAACGCTTAAAATAAAGTAAATCTAGGGATTTAGTTTATTTATCTATTATGCCTTCATAATACTCTACCACACGCCTATCTACATGAATCACCCTATGCAAATACGAGGTCAAATAGTCTTTAGAAAAATCTATTTTCAAATGCTTTGGATTGGTCGCTCGAGAAATGGCTACATAAAATTGACTCGGAGCAAAGATATTATCGACATTACAAATAAGATGGTCTATACTCATACCTTGGGATTTGTGAATTGTCACAGCGTAGGCTAGTTTGAGGGGGAATTGTGAAAGTGTGGCTAATGCAATACTCTCTACCGTCCCATCATCTTGGACTTGCATATCCAATAAATCAAAATCATGACGCTCGACACGAACCCTCTCTTCTTCTTTTTCTACCACAAGATAGGCATCGGTGATTTCTCTGAGTATCCCTCGTTCTCCATTGACAAACTTCCCCCATTTGTTGACAGTAAACAAAATAGGTGCACCAATTTTGAGTGTAAGCTGTGGAGAGATAGGCAACATATTTTTCCAATTGTCAAGACGTTTTTCATGTACTACCCCAAAGAGTTCTATATTGGCAAAAAGTATGGTCTCTTCGCTGTCCAAGGCATTGAGTCTTGTACGGTTGGTTTGTTCTACTTCGATATTGCGTCCATAGAGATAGGTAGACTCTGTGTTCATCTTGGTATTTTGCCACAATCTATTCATATACGCAATCACCTCATCGTCACATACACCCTTGCGTACTTTGGACAGTATCTGTGTAAATTCTGCATCTTTCGTACGCTTCATTTGTGTAAGTTCTATCACTAGCAATTCAAAACGCTTCCATGCCATAGATTCAAAGGCATACAATTTCTCTCCAAAGACATCTGCTGAGGGCTTGGATTTGACCACAGGAGGCAATTGAAAGAAATCCCCCACAAAGAGTACTTTGCCCAAGTAGCCATAATTGTTGAGTCTATAGGCTATCATATCAAGTAAATTTGTACTCACCATAGAAATCTCATCAATAATAATCAAATCTGTAGAATGTAATATCTTTTTCAAATCCAACAAGCGTTTTTTGGCACGTTTGTCTTGTTGGTTGAGTGCATCAAAATCAGAAGCAATACCAAACACAAAAAAGCTATGTACGGTAAATCCTCCAATATTCACAGCAGACACACCCGTAGAACCTAAAGAAACCACTTGCTTTGCCTTGTTTCTATAGACTTTTATCACTTCATTGGTAATATAACTTTTGCCTACCCCTGCCCCACCTGTGAGAAAGACATTGCTATGCTTAAGGGCTTCGAGTACATCGCTTTTATCTGCCAAAACCAGCCCTATCTATACGTCCTTGTTTACAACGGCTCTTGATACGTTTGCCTTGTCTTAATAGGCTAGATAAAGTATTCGTATTCCCCCTAATCTCACTTCCTCCAAGATGTAACCAAAGCTCTGTGATTAAGCCTTTTTTACAACGCAGTTCAATGCTCTTCCCTCTGCCTTTGCCCCATGTTTTATCTGCTACCCTTCGTACTTCTTTGAGCGTCATCATCTTGCCGATATTTTGGCTAAAGAGCCTACCTAGGGCTGAATTATTAACCTGTTGGGTGAGCTGTATCGCATCACGATAATAATCACTAGGTTGCGTTCCATAGCAAGTACCATGTTTGACCCATTCATGCTTATGCAAATCTGAGGCAAAGCCTGGCATCACTTTTTTGAGTGCTGTTTCTACCTCGGCATCTAAAGCCAAACAGGGTAAATCTCTCCATCGCCTATTTTTATCTGCGTCTATGAGCTCTTTATCTACATGACAATAAATATTGTTGCGTGGTTGAGGCCAGAGTCCGTGTAGGACAAATTGTGTCTCATGAGGCACAGAACGTATCAAACTATTTTTGGTCTCGTTTACACTCTTTTTTGTAACGGTGTGTTTCACAAAAGGCATTTTGCCATGAAAGAGCCAAAAGGTTTTCAGAAGATATTTGAGCCTTCGGGAAAAATGCCTGAAGTGTTGAGACAAAAAATAGGGAAAGTATAAATATTTTTATAAATGTTTTCAATTGATATCCTTAAAATGTTATGCTATTATACTCTTATGATATTTAATAGCCTTGATACCTTACCCCAAACCTTTGGAAAGCACAGGAAAATAGCTTCATCATCTAGAAAAAGACGCTCAAACATGATGCTAAATCCCCTTAACCTTTCTCATCTGAACCGTATAGATACCCCTCTAGCAGACACGATAACACTCAACCTAGAAGATGCCATCGCACCCTCTCGTAAAAAAGAAGCCCTACATAATATAGCACTCTTTTTATCGTATATGGAACATTCGCCTAGCTTTATTATTGTACGTACCAATCCTCTACATGAAGGAGGCTCTCAAGAGATAGCATTTTTGAATGATTTTGCCTTTGATGCTGTGCGTATTGCAAAAATCAAAAATCAAAAAGAGATTGAAACAGCACTAAAACTCTTGCACCCCGACAAAGAATTACACCTCTCAATAGAAACCAAAGAAGCCTTTGCTAATCTCTCTAGCTTTGGTATAGACCCACGATTAACCACTGCCAATTTGGGTATATTAGATTTACTCAGCTCTTTGGGCTTACCCCAATCTCTTGTGCGTTTAGCTAACCCTACTATTGATTATATACTCTCCAAGTTTTTAGTTGATGCCAAGATAGCAGGGATTCATCCTGTCTCGTTTATGTTTCAAGAGTACCATGATACCCATACCTTTAGGGCATGGTGCCAACATGAAAAAGCATGGGCTTTGAAAGC
>JAUZSQ010000040.1 GCA_030949325.1 Sulfurovum sp. | reverse complement strand
CATCTGCTTTTATCCAAAAAGCAACAGTCAATCCTCCATTCGTATTACCTACTGTTGAAGAATCTGTTTCAATTTTATCAGGTTTAACAGTAAACTTTCCATAATTACAAAGTGAAGGTATCGTGGTATTGGGTATTATAGTCGCTGTATTCTCAGACGTTGCATCAAATCCATTCCCTGAGGAATCTTTCACATCCCCTATCACACCCCCTGCACCATTGAGCCAATAACACTCATCCATACGATAATTGACAATAAGATTAGCTTCTAAAGGTAAAGTGTATTCTATATGAAGTAAAGGAGCTTTACTTGCAAACCCATTGTAGGACTCGGCTGTTCTTTGACAAGTGCTATCTACACACCCTACTCCTGCTTTAACCATAAAAGCCATAGCATTACCACTTACCCATCCAGAACGTTGATATATCTCAGCCACAATCGCTGTAATATCAGAGCTTCGTTGGTCTATCCCACTTGCATTTACCGTATTCCATGGGGCTATTGACCATGCAACACTACTTAGGGTTTCAGCTCTCGTACTTATATCAAAATCTGTAGTACTATAAGCTAAGGCATCATCCTCATTTTCTCCTACAAGTATTATATTTGTAGTCCCACTATCTCTTTCATCTACCGTAAATTGTATATAGGCATTGGTAATAGTCGCAAGAGGAGGGAGAATGACATTTTGAAAAAGTATGCCTGACCTTTTGTTCCGTATTCCCATCAAAACCCAATTCTAAGTCTGAACTACCTCGAGATATTTGACCATTGGAGATACGTTCTTCTGAATCATCATCACTATGAACAACGTACTCCTCTTCAAAAAGTAATGGAAAAAGCATAACAAGAAATCAAGTACCTTAGCCAAAAAAGCAAAGCCTTAACATAAAGATAGCTCCTGAGATAACTCGCTATATCTTAAACTCCAAAAACATCAACTATATCCCATGACACAAATCGTAACACCTATGTATCGCACCTATACCTTAGCACAACAAGCATAAGCTGTACTGAAGAGAGGTCATCCAGATGCCTTGCTCTCAATGCTTAAGACCGGAAGAACCACAATGTAAGATTGAGCCCATGGACGGAAAAGGTGAGGGAGTCACTCGGACAGATGTACACGCTACCTATCATTGCAAAGACAATTGGGCAGAAATCAACTAGAAGTAATCATCCAAGCGTCCTTGCTCTCACGTGAGGACGGGTTACAATGCTAGCATTGGTGGCAGATGGAGTAGTAGAAAGCAGGGAGTTGTCGGACAGCTACACGCTTCTGGCGGTCAGAGATAGGCTTGGAAGACATCTATATTGATGTTTATCAAAACGCATTTAACAAAAAGGGTTCAATCTATCTTTGGGTGGAGATGAAGTAGTAGTAAGCAAAAGTGGGAAGCATACTTTATGGGGTAGATAGGTTTTATTCTTCATCCAAAAATCAAGTGATAAAAAGTTTGGCATTTCTCAATCTTTCGTTGATAAGCGTAGAGACAAGAAAAGCCTATCCACTAAGTACACAACAGATAGTGCGAGACAAAAGAAGTGTTGTAAACAAAAGATAAAAGTGTGAAGAAGAGTAAGAAAAAAAGGAAGCTAAAGTCGGAAGACCTAAAGGAAGTGGGAATCAAGATGTAAAAAGATATTGAACTCTCACCCTATCTAAAATTTGTCCAAGAGTCCGTAAACAAGGCACTTAAACGGATTGACAAGCATATTGATATTGTCTATTTTGTCTCTTTTGATGGAGCATTTGGAATAATCCTGCTGTACAAATGGTGAGGCAATGTGGGATTGCATATCATTCTCTAAACTTCAAAAAAATTCCTGCACTGCTATTTCCTTATAGTGGAGAGTATGCAGGAAGAGGGAGCTCCTAGGAAATATGGAGATGCTATTGATCTATGATTAACTTTTCCCAACCCTATCCAAACCAGATAGCATAGACGAAGATAAAATATTCCAAGCAAGAATTTAGCAAAATGGAAGTGTCCCATCGTAAATTTTCTGATACTCTCAATGTTGTGGGATTATCCAAAAGTAAAACTTAAGCACAGGTAAAATCTCTCATGCGAATCTCTTTTCTACCGATGTAGAAATGTCCCATCGTGGATTTGCTGATACTCTCAATGTTGTGGATATTCCAAAGAGAAATTTAAGCACAGGTAAAAATCTCTCGTCTTTCTACCGAGTTAACATTGGACTATGAAAAGGTTATTGATTACTATTCACTTCGCTGCATTGAATTTGTCTTTAGAGATGCCAAGCAGTATTGGGGAATGGAGGGATCTCTATGAACATTAAGAAAATACCTATCCATAATTGGGCAAATCTCTCTACTTTTATGGTCAATTTCTCTCATGGATTACGCGCCAAATTCTGATATGAATGAGCTGAGTATTCTTGACCCAAAAGCCCACTACCACGGGCCTTTTAAATACGTCAAAGAGGTATTTAAATTGCTTCCCATTTAGCTAACGAGTATTTAATTCAGAAGTGTATCCATTAAGATTGCGGACTTAGGGGCGATTCACTCTCGTGAGAGGGTGGCTTAGAGGGGGTTTTACAAGGTATTGAAGAAATAAGTAACCATATTATATATATTCTTAACATAATGTACTCCTACTTAATTATACTATACTCCAAATGATATCAAATCATATGTCAACTCATCGTAAAAAGTATATAGACTAAGGTGTTTTTATAAGAAATGTAGCATTTTCTCTTTTTTGACTTGAAAATAGCCTTCATCACCCCAAACAGAGTAGGTTATGATATTCCCAATACTTTCACAATCCTATGCTGAGAATAGCCTTGAAAGGAGGTTTTGTTCACTGATAAGCATGATCAGCCGTAGGGGTAGGTCTTGTGCCTACCCTAAAAGTTAGAGTATTATACATTTTAATATACGGTGCGTAACATCAGTAATTCATATTAAGTTGTCACATAAAAGCACATCAACGCTTCAGCCCTAAAAGTTGAGAGAAAATAGTCATTTCCTCATGGTTTTTCATATTTAGGTAAATATATTAGTACTAACACCTACAGCCATCCCCATTAAAGTCAACTACCTCACCTAGATGGTTATGCTCATACTCACAACAGCTAAAAAACTTCTCAGCCAAAGACTTTTTAGCACGAAAAAGTTTTGATTTAGCAGTATTTATAGGGATATTTTTGAGTCTTGCCACTTCTTTGAGAGAATACTCTTGTATTTGTGTGAGAGTAAGTATCTCTTTTTCTTCGTCTTTAAGGCTTTCAATCATAGGAGTAAGGCATTCAGCTAATACATGACCTACTTCTTGTATTTCGTCTTCAAATATAGGTAAAGGTTTTTGTACTTTTCTATAGTAATCTACTATGACATTTTTGCTTAGTTCATAAAGCCATCCTCTTAGATGTTCTTTTTGTAGGTGTAGTGAAGTAAATATTTTGAGTGCTACTTCTTGCATCACTTCTTTTTGTATTTCCTCATCTCGTACACGAGAAAGTACATAAGTACTTAGCTCGTTCTCATAGCTTGTCCATATACTTTCAAAGTCGTTGACTAAGAACATTTTTTCTCGTTCCAATCCGTCCTCGGTTGGAATGCCTATAATCGGTTGAATTAACTCGCGTATGCATTCCCACGCAAGAGCGATGGGAACGAGCGAAAAACCTAAAGCAAATGCCCCATCTGTTCTTTCTTCACTTGTAAATAACCTTGATTATGAGGGTTTGGTGTGATTTTAATCGGTAGGATTTCTTTAATATCTATCTTTTTAAGAGAAGCTATTTTACTTGGATTATTGGTGAGTAGTTTCACTTGCCTAATCCCAAAATGGCGAAAAATAAACTCCACGACTTCATAGGTACGCTCATCTGCTTTAAATCCTAACTGATGATTGGCTTGGATAGTGTCCAGACCTTGGTCTTGCAAGGCATAGGCATTGACCTTATTGAGTAGACCAATATTACGTCCTTCTTGACGGTGGTAGATAATCATACCTCCCTCTTTGGCAATGAGTGCTTGTGCGTAGGCGAGTTGTTCTCCACAGTCACATTTGACAGAACCTAAAGCATCTCCTGTCAAACACTCAGAATGTACGCGTACAATAGGGGTATCGGATAAATTATCTGTAAAGATAGCCAGATGTTCTTTATCATGTTCTTTATCATGTTCTTTAAAAGCTTGTATGTTAAATGTGCCATATTTCGTTGGTAACGTAGCAATTTGTGATATTTTTATAGGTTTCATGGCAAGATTATACAATAAGAATTTAGAATTTAGAATGTTAAGAAAGGCTAATTAGGGTTTTTTTGGTAAAATAATAAAAATTACTCCATTAAGGCTATTTATGTTCCCTCGTTTTAGAAGAAAAAGAATGAATCCCGTCCTCCGTGACCTCCTCCAAGAGACGCATCTTAGTGTCAATGACTTTATCTATCCTCTTTTTGCCAAAAGTGGTACAGGTATCAAACTAGAAGTCACTTCTATGCCAGGGGTCTATCAGATGAGTATTGATGAAATTATCAAAGAATGTGAAACACTAAAGGCATTGGGTATCTACTCCATCATACTCTTTGGTATCCCTGATATCAAAGACTCCGTAGGCTCTGATGCGATGTGTGAACATGGTATCATCGCCCAAACGATTAAACAAGTCAAAAAAGTACACCCTGATATGTTTATCACCAGTGATGTATGTTTTTGTGAATATACAGACCACGGACACTGTGGAGTCATAGACCCCATACTCCAAACCGTAGATAATGACATCACCCTAGATAACCTCGCCAAACAAGCCCTCGTCCATGCCAAAGCAGGAGTCGATATGATTGCTCCTTCTGGGATGATGGATGGCATGATTCAAGCCATTAGAGCAGGATTGGACACGCATGGTTTTGAAAATTTACCGATTATGAGCTATTCTAGTAAATTTGCCTCAGCCTATTATGGTCCTTTTCGTGATGTAGCAGAATCTAGCCCAGATAAAGGTGACAGAAAAAGCTACCAAATGAATCCAGCCAACCGTCACGAAGCCATAGCCGAATCGGTCGCAGACGAAAAAGAAGGTGCAGACATACTTATGGTCAAACCTGCCCTAGCCTACTTAGATATCGTAAGAGATGTCAAAAAATCACACCAATCTTCCCCTTGCTGTCTATAATGTAAGTGGTGAATATGCGATGCTCAAAATGGCAGGAAAAGCAGGAGTGATTGATTATGATAAAGTCATGATGGAAACCATGATAGCCTTCAAAAGGGCAGGAGCAGATATTATCATCTCTTATCATGCCAAAGAAGTTGCCCTACTTTTACAGAAAAAAATAAAAGGGACGAAGCTTATGCCTTCAAGCCCTCAGTAATCAACTCAATCGGATTTTTGAATATCGTCTCTACATTAGAATGATTGAGGGCTTTGGGTAATCCTGCAAGTTGTCCAAAGTGGAATTTTATTAGTTAGGACTAGCATATCAATAAAAGCCATAAAAAAATTTGGACGAGAAGGCTTTAGCCTCTCCTATCGACGAGCCTGAAGCCTTCATTTTCAAAGTGCCTACCCTAAAATTTGGTTTTAATTTACCTCTATTCCTTAGGAGGAATTACTTCATGTTCAATATTTGTATCAGCATAAGCTTTATCTCTACGTTCTAAATAATCAGAACCAGTTTTCCTTATAGATTCTACAATATATAAAGGAACTTTGG
>JAUZSQ010000039.1 GCA_030949325.1 Sulfurovum sp. | reverse complement strand
GTGGATTGATTTTGGAGCTAGGAGTATGCTTTACGGAGGCTATTGTCCAATGTGCAGGGCTTGTAAAAAATGTCTCTGATGTAGCTTTAAGATAACTATAAATTTTTCTCTCAAAAGAGATAGATATAGCGACCTTGTTATCCAAACTTGAACCTATCTTTGAAAAAATACCATGTAGCAAGGTCTATGGTAGGTTCCGGGATATCTCGAATCCGAAGCTTTGAATAATATGAATAGAGTAGCCCATGATACAGAAACTGTTAAAGAATTTGGATTCTCTCTCAGCTTTAGACCACTTTGGAGCAGAATATTCTTCTTTTAAGTCTTTGAGTCTTTTGCCCATAGATACAGTCAAAATTGACAGGTCACTCATTTTTGATTTAACCCTAGACCATACATATAAAGTGACGGTTCAAGCTATTATTACTATGGCACAGACGCTAGAATATAAAGTCTGTGCCAAAGGCGTAGAGACTGCTAAAGAAGTGAGTATATTGAGTCTCTTGGCAGTGATTATGCACAAGGATATTTCTATTCTCGTGCCATAGATGCAAAAGCTTTAGACGTACTATTAGAAGCGTAAACCAAAGGCTTACATCATCCCTCCACCCATACCTGACATATCTGGTACGGCTGGAGCATCTTTAGGTATCTCTGATACGGTAGCTTCGGTTGTAAGTAAGAGTGAGGCTACAGATGTAGCATTTTGAAGGGCTACTCTGGCTACTTTAAGTGGGTCAATGATACCTGCTTCAATCATATCTACATACTCTCCTGTCGCAGCATTGAAGCCCAAGTTTACATCTGTAGCATGGGTAGCATTGGCAATCTTATCGGCTACAACTCCCGCATCAAATCCAGCATTTTGTGCTATTTGTTTCATAAGGTGCAAATACAGCGCGTAGGATAATGGTCGCTCCGACTGCTTCATCTTCTTTGAGGTCAAGTTTGACAGCGGGAGGCTTTAATAAGTCTTTGCACCCCTCAATAACAATCCCTTCATCTGCAGCTTGCTTTGGTTGCTGAAAGGGCATCATCTACTCTGTCTTTCTTCTCTTTCATTTCTGTCTCTGTAGCAGGCACCTACTTTGATAACAGCCACACCACCAGAGAGTTTGGTAAGACGTTCTTGGAGTTTTCTTTATCATATTCACTGCTGGTTGTAGTAATTTGTGTACGTATTTCATTGACACGATCGACTACAGCCTCTTTGGTACCTTTACCATCGACGATAACAGTATTGTCTTTGTCAATGACTACACGCGTAGCTTGACCCAAATCAGCTAAGGTAGCCTTCTCCAAAGTTAGACCAAGCTCTTCGGTAATGAGTGTAGCTCCTGTGAGTATAGCAATATCTTTGAGCATCTCTTTTTTCCTGTCACCAAACCTTGGGGCTTTGACTGCTGTGATATTGAGTACACCTTTGAGTTTATTCAGTACCAAAGTAGAGAGTGCTTCTCCTTCAATATCATCAGCAATAATGAGTAGAGGTCTTCCACTTTGTTGTACTTGTTCTAACATAGGAACCAAATCTTTAAGTGAAGCTAGTTTAGAGTCCGTGAGGAGAATAATAGGAGTTTCGAGTTCACAAGTCATTTTCTCGGTATTGGTCACAAAGTATGGAGAGATATATCCTCTGTCAAATTGCATACCTTCAACGACTTCAAGGTCATCTTCTATTCCCTTGGCTTCTTCGACGGTAATGACACCATCTTTGCCTACTTTTTCCATAGCTTCAGCGATGAGATTACCAATGACAGCATCAGAATTGGCAGAAATAGTAGCCACTTGTGCAATCTCTTTTTTGTCTTTGACTTCTTTGGAAATCTTTTGTAATTCTACAATAATCGCCTTGGATGCTTTGTCCATACCACGTTTGACTTCTATAGGATTGGCTCCTGCTGTAATATTTCGAAGCCCTTCTTTAAAGATAGCATGTGCCAAGACCGTAGCCGTAGTCGTACCATCTCCTGCTTCATCTGCTGTTTTACTAGCGACTTCTTTGACCAATTGTGCACCCATGTTTTCTAGGCTATCTTCTAGTTCAATTTCTCTGGCTACTGAGACACCATCTTTGGTAATATGTGGTGCACCATACGATTTTTGTATGAGCACATTACGCCCACGAGGACCCATAGTGACTTTAACTGCATCGGTGAGTTTACTTACTCCTGCAAAAAGACCTGCTCTTGCTGTATCTGAAAAAAATATTTCTTTTGCCATGTATAATTCCTTTATCTTGTAATATTATTTGATAAGACCAAGCACTTCTTTGCTTAGTAAAATGAGATAGTCTTGACCTTCGATACGCAGTTCCATACCTGAGAAGTTGGCAAATACTACCGTATCTCCGACGTTGATACCATCTTCTATCGCTGTAGGTCCAGAAGCAATGACTTTGCCCTCTATAGGTTTGTCTTTGGCTGTATCTGGGATGTATAGTCCAGAGGCTGTGGTATTAGATTGTACTTCACGCAGTACGAGAACTCTGTCTTTTAGTGGTTCAAATGCCATAGGCTTTCCTTTGTTATGCTAGTAAATTTAGTGTATTTTAGCTAAATTATCTAAAATACTATTGACATCTAAGCTCTTTTTCGCTAAAATTTCGTCTCTTCACAAATAGTGGTAAGGTAGCTCAGCTGGTTAGAGCGCTGGTCTCATAAGCCGGAGGTCGAGGGTTCGAGTCCCTCTCTTACTACCACTTTCATCACTCCTCAATAATAATAAATAAAAATGAAGGCACAATAATGGAATTAAATGATAGTATGATACTATGGTTGGGATTTGTCGCTTTGGCATTTGTTAGTATTCTTATTTTATTCTTATCTTCTCGACGGGCTGCTACACTACAGAGAGTACATCAATCACTTTTAGACAAACAAATTACCATGGAACAAAATCAAAATATGTTACTTACTACCATGGGTCAAAATATCCATAATATTGCAGTTAAGACCTTAGAAGAGGGACGTAAAGTACTGGATATTTCGAGGCAAACGGGTGAAAATAAAGACGTATTGTTTGCCAATGTAGAAAATAAACTTTTAGGTGTCACCACTGACCTCATTTCTTTTTTACGTTTAAAGTCTGAAAAAATAGAAATCCTCAATGAAGAATTTAACATTAACAATATCCTCAACGAAGTCTCTGGTTCAATTTGCCGTAAGTTTACAGGCAGTCAAAGCGAACTGATATTTGAGATTGATAAAAATGTACCAAGGAGGCTCATAGGGGATTCTTTGCATATTGAGAAAATTTTAGAAAGTATCCTAGAGTACCAAATGGGACAGGGTACAGCCATTGAAGTCAAGCTCAAAATTGCTATGTTTAATACCCATGGCAATAGCGTAGATATGCAGTTTAGTATTACCGATACAGGGTCAGGGATAGATGAGAATACGGTTGAGAGTTTATTTAATCCCTATTATGATGAAGCTTTGGGAGGATATGTAGGCTTAGGTTTGTTTATTTCCAATGAATTGGTCAACCTTATGGATGGTACACTCTCAGTCCAAAGTACAATGGGTAGAGGCAATACCTTTACCCTTTCTTTGCCTTTATATGTCCACGACAAAGCCAACCAAAGAAGGTATAGACTACCCAAGAAAGGCTTAATCGAAAAAAAGGTTTTAATCGTCGATGAGCATTATAATGCAGCCTTAGCCATCAAGGAAATGTTTGCCTATTTTAGACATGAGGTGACGGTACTTTCTTTGAATGATTTTCACAAAGAAAGAGCCGATTTTAGAGCCTTTGATATTGTGGTATTGCATCAAAATATTTTTGATGCAACATTAATTGAGTATATTCAAGAAGTAAAAGCAGAGAAAACCTTTCATGTTGTGGCACTCAATGCATTATTACGAACCAATAAAAGTGACTTTATTGATACGAGTATTGATTCATATCTCTTTAAGCCTGTCAATCAAGAACGTATTTTTGAACTGATTATTTGTCTATATGATAAGAAAGAAGAAATTCTTCTTGAGAATAAAGTCTCGTCAGAGGCTATGGTAGCTCCCATGAAAGAAATACATAAGTCACATATTGTAGAAACCAAAGGTATTACACCTGAGAGTTTCAAAGTCTTTGGGGGGAAACATCTCTTGATTGTTGAAGATAATATTATTAACCAAAAAGTGTTAAGTAATATCTTGAATATCTCAAGAATGAAGATTAGTATTGTCAATAATGGACAAGAAGCTGTAGAAATAGTCACCAAAGGGATACATACTTTTGACTTGGTTTTGATGGATATTAATATGCCTATCATGGATGGATATTCTGCTACGCAAATGATACGCTTGGACAAAAAGTTTGACAGTTTACCTATTGTAGCGTTTACAGCGTTGGTATTAGACAGTGAAGTGACTAAGATGTTTCACGCAGGAATTAATGTCTTCTTGTCCAAACCGTTAAATATTGGTAAACTTTATACCGTTTTTACTATGTACCTAAGAGAAGCGTCTTTACCCAAAGTGAGACCTCAAAAACCTATTAAACGGATTATCAAGAAATATGAAGGTATTGATATTTCTATAGGTATCGCACACTCCAATAAAAGTGAAGCCCTGTATGTAGAACTTCTCAAAGAATTTAGTGAAGCCTATGGTACGAGTGATACGGTATTTACTAGCCTTGTGACAGAACATCGTTATGCACAAATCAAAATGCTTTGTGTGGATATGAAAGGCTTGGCAGGAACGATAGGTGCAAATGATATGCAGGTATTGGTCACAGAAGTATTACAATTATTATTGTATAACAAACATGCACTCATTGCCAATTATACAGAAGCCTATAGCTTTGAGATTACAAAACTCGATGCTTCTATCCAAGAATACTTAGCAGATATTGCTTAGACAATAAGCATCGCATCTCCATAAGAAAAGAATCGGTATTTGGCTCTTATGGCTTCTTCATACAAGGCGAGGGTTTTTTCACGCCCTACAAAAGCAGAGACTAGCATAATCAAGGTACTCTTTGGCAAATGAAAGTTTGTCAAAAGATGCGTCACCCGTTGAGGGGGATTATGAGGATTTAAAAAGAGGTCACATTCTCCTTTGACTACCCCTGTGCGAACATAATATTCTATGCTTCTTGTAACCGTTGTACCAATGGCTAAAAGAGGGGTATCTTTGTCTAAAATCTCAGCAGAGTCTGAGGGAATATCAAAATATTCTGAATGCATAGGATGGTCAAGTATCGCTTTTGCATCTACAGGCTTAAATGTCCCGGCACCCACATGCAAGGTGAGCGTATGTGTAGGATGCCTTTGTCTTAGTTTTTCCAATAGAGGCAGGGTAAAGTGCAAAGAAGCCGTAGGTGCTGCTACAGCTCCTGCATTTTTGGCAAAGAGTGTTTGATAATCTGTTTCATCTTCTTTCTTGTCTTCTCTATGCATATACGGAGGCAAAGGCAGATGTCCTATGCTATCAAGGATGAGTACCAATGCTTCAAAAGCTATAGGTTTTGCATTTTGGGTAAAGGTCACTACACGCGAACCATCTTCTGCACAGCGTATAATCGTAGCAATAAGAGATGCTTCAAAATACAGTAGTGTGCCGACCTTAACCCGACCTCGTATCATCACGCGTGAGCTATAACGGTCAAGAGGTTTGTTAAAGAGCAGTTCTATTTTGCCTCCTGTTATTTTCTTGCCAAAAATACGTGCTTTAATGACACGCGTATCATTGAGAAAGACGTGACAAGCAGGAGGGATATAGTCCAAAAGATGTGCAAAGGTCGTATGGGTAATAGTATCGGTTTTACGCTCATAGACTAGGAGCTTGGCATGGTCTCTAGGATAGACGGGAGCCGTGGCTATATAGCCCTCAGGGAGGGTATAATCATAACTTTGTGTCAGTAAATCTATAGACATTATTTTGGGCTATCTTTATCGTCGTCTTTATCGTCATCCTCTTTGTCATCCTCTTCATCATACTCGTCTGGAATATAAGGATTGACCATTTTGACAATAAGGATAGATACGCCGTATAGGACAATAAGTGGTGCAGCCATAAGCAACTGAGTCAAGACATCAGGAGGTGTGAGTAACGCGGCTAAAACAAAGATAATCAATACAGCATAACGAAAGAAGTCTTTGAGTGATTTATCTGTCACCAATCCCAACAGTGCCAAAAAGTAGGCAAAAACGGGAAGCTCAAAGGCAATACCAAAGCCCATGAGAATCTTGGTAAAAAACCCTACATAGTCTTCTATATTGATAAGTGGTGTATACAGAAAAGAACCAAAGGTAATCAAAAATTGAAAACCAAAAGGGGTCACTACATAGTAAGCAAAGAGTACACCAATAAAAAACATAATAGACCCACCTGCAACAAAGGGAATAATCATTTTCTTTTCATTGTTATACAGCCCTGGAGCGATAAAAAGCCATAATTGATACAAGATATAAGGCAAAGCACCCAAAAGTCCTGCAAAGAAAGAGACTTTAATCGCTACAAAAAATGCCCCTCCGACTTGATGGGTAGTCACCATCCCATCGGCTGCTTTTTGGGAGAGATGTGCGACTTGGTCTAAGGCTTCATTGAGGGGTGCAGTAATCCATTCTAAGATAATCTCATGAAAGGTAAATGCCACAATAAACGCGATAAATACAGACAATACAGAAAGACCTAGTCTTTTGCGTAATTCTATTAAATGGGGTTTTATTTCGTCAAACATTATGCATCACCTTTTGTACTTGCAGGTTTTTCTTTTTTTGTAAAGGTTACGAGTTCGTTTTTTTCTTCGACTTGTGTAGTAATTGTCTCCGTCGTATTTTGCGTTTCAGGCTTGGCTGTTAGCGAAGGCGTAGGTTGTGCTTTCTTTTGTTGTGTCAACTCCTGAGGAGACTTCTTGGAGACTTCTTCCTCATAACTGACATCCTCATCAAAGTCATCGAAGCTAAGGTTCTTAAATCCCCTTAGCTCTTTGGTCGCTTCATTGAGCTGTTCTTTGTAGCTGAGTGCTTCTTCTTTGAGGTCTGCTATCTTGACTTCTTCTTCCAAAGAGCTTTTCGCCTCACCTATAGTCTTCTTGACACTCTTGATAAACTTCGCCATATCTACCAAAGCACCAGGCAGTTTTTCAGGTCCCAAAAACAAAATAGCAATAATACTAACCAAAAGTAATTCAGTAAAGCCGATTCCAAACATGCGTGTGCCTTTAAATTAATTGCTGTATTTTAACAGATTATTCTAAAATATAGCGTTTATCTTTTGACTTTAGGCACTTCTTGTACTTAAGGTGTAAATTTTACAGCTTCAGTCTTATTACTTTTGAGGACTACTGTCCCAGCGAGTTTATCATGCCACCCTTGTTTTCGTTTATCAATTCCTACCCAAATGATACCAAGGCATAATGGAATTATAGAGACATAGTAACCTAAATAACGTCCGATGAGTTGACCTGTGGAAGCATTTTTTCCTGTTTTGGCATCGACTATGGTAAGTTTGAGTGCCATTTTCCCTGGAGTAGCAGATTTATATACCCAAAAAATAATGACGACAATGGCAGGTAATATATAGTTCAATACCACATCCCAAACCCTTGTACAAAAGATTCACTTACCCAATACTCTTTACCATATATCATGGTAATAAGAGGTAAAATGATAATTGCCATTAGCAGTGTATCGATAAGTGATGCACCCGTTCTGACCCAAAATCCTGCATATTCTTGTTCATCCATTTATTGTCCTAGTCACGCTAGTCAAAACTATGCACTTTAGTGCAAGGCTTTAGCTTCTACGAATGTGTTAAAAGTTAGAATGTGGGATGAGAAATGGAAATCACACAATAAGCCAAATACAAGTACATATAGTATGGGTAATAAAATATAGGTATGGAGTTTTGAAAGGTGATATACAAAAGCGATGCAGAGAGATAATTATACAAATATGTGATGCCGAAGATATTAGAATATTAAAGGGAGTGGTAAGTAAAGACCATGTCCATATGCATATAGAGTATCCTCCAAAAGTGTCAGTGAGTGATATAGTAAAGAAGTTAAAAGGACGAAGTTCAAGAAAAGTTACAGGAAGAGTTTAAAGAACTATCAAAACAATATTGGGGAAAGCATTTTTGGGCGATAGGATATGGAGCATGGAGTACGTAAATGTAAGTCAAGAGATGGTTAATGAGTATCTTGAACATCATAGAAATCCATCAAATAAAGATTTAGCTAATATGATATTGGAATAAGAGAGGAAAGTAATCTACGCGTCAGCTAGGACTTTCAGTCCGTTACACTCAACCTATGTACTTTTAGTGCATAGTGGTTGAGTCTCCTTGTGTTAGTAACTATTAGAGTATATCGAAAAATATATAAGCTTACCCCAAAATAAATAATGCCAATTCATCACTTACAAAGTAGTTGCTATTGTAGTAGTGTGTTTTTCTTTATTGTAGTTTGTTGGCTTCTTGCAGTAATGGTAGCTTTTTCGTTCGGTGCGTCAGACAATAAACTTTATACTTGTAGGGTGCCGTTTTCAACGCACCTTTAACTAAGGTTTTGGATATGATAATGTTTGAAATATATTTAAAAGGTGCGTTGAAAACGGCACCCTACGGGGTTGATGAGAGGATAGGGTAAATGGCAAAATATAAACGTCTTTTTTTGCAAGGGTATAGTTATTTCTTTACGATAGTTACCCATAGACGAGAACCTATACTCATAGATAATATAGAACTTCTACGGGAAAGTTTTCGTGAGAGTAAGCAGTTTTTTGATTATAGTATAGATGCTATTGTGATTTTACCTGATCATTTGCATATGATATTAAGCCCTAAAAATGTAGAAGAATATCCTCGTATTATTAAAGCCATTAAATATAATTTTTCAAAAAAATTATGATAAAGATATAGACTTAGAACAATCTCTTAGCAGACACAAAAGAGGCATAAAAGCTGTATGGCAAAAGAGATATTATGAACATACGATTAGAAATGAAGAGGATTATCAACGATGTCTAGCATACATACGAGACAACCCAATAAAACATGGACTCGTAACAGAAGCAAAACTATGGAAATATTCATCATTTTACAAAAAACTGTAGGATGCCGTTTTCAACGCACCTTTATCTAAGGTTTTGGATATGATAATATTGAAAGTATATTTAAAAGGTGCGTTGAAAACGGCACCCTACGAGAGAAAGGAATGGTTATGAAGCAAATATTTTTTATAGGGTTATTGGGGGTTTCTTTTAGGTTTAGCATCTTGTGAGGCTAAAGCCATCATCTCCGATTATCTTAGCCCAAAATAAACAATGCCAATTCATCACTTAAAAAGTAGTTCTTATTGTAATAATGTGTATCCGTTTCTTGTAGTTTATGGGCTTCTTGCAGTAGGGTGGCTTTTTGTTGCATTGTGGGGGTGAGGATGGACTTTTCTATGCCTATGTTGGAGCGTAAGCCTAAGAAGAGTCTTTCGGTGAGAAGTTCTTCGGGGCTGAGGGGTTCTTCGGTGATTTGTAGGGGGGTTTTGATGTATTGGTCTATGTTTTTGAGTGGATAAAAGCGTCTGTCTTCTAAGAATCCTACCGCTCCTGCTCCTGCTCCTATGTAGTTTTGTAGTTGCCAGTATCCTTGGTTATGTTTACTTTGGTAAGTGCCAAAATTGGAGATTTCATAGGCAGGGAATCCTCGTTTTTCTATCTCTTGGGTGACATAGAAGGCTAGGTTTTCATCGTCTTGTCGTACTTCGGGGGTTTTGCTAAAGGCTGTGCCGTCTTCGATGGTAAGCTCATACGCAGAAATATGGTCGATAGGAAGGCCAAAGGCTGTGTCTATGTCGTGCCAGAGTAGGGCTTGGGTATCGCCTTGGTAGTTATAGATGAGGTCTAGGGAAATATGGGCATAGCCTAGGGCTTTGGCTGTGAGTATGGCTTCTTTGGCTTGTTGTGGGTTGTGGGCTCTGTTGAGGGCTTTGAGTTTGGGTGCATCAAAGCTTTGTACCCCAAAACTGACACGGTTGACACCCAAAAGTCTCATGCCTTCTAGCCATGCAGGACTGGCAGAATTGGGGTTGGCTTCGGTGGTGATTTCTGCGTCTTTTTGTAGATAAGGTTGGAGTAGTTCAAACAGAGGTTTATAGAGGTCGGGACTGACCGTTGAGGGTGTGCCTCCTCCTATAAATAGGGTTTGAATACTCTGTTTTTGGGGCTTGAATCTTTGGAGTTCAAATGCCAGTTGTGTGTGAAGGGCTTTCATGTAGTCTTCACGCGTATCAAACTTATCTACATAGGTGTTGAAGGAGCAATAGTGACACTTGGAATCGCAATAAGGGATATGGATATAGACTAGCAAATTTACACACTTTCAAAGGGTTATAACCGTTTTTTAGATAGAATAATAACAGAAATTCAAGAGAAAACTTCTTGTAGAGCGAAAAATAATCCCAAAAATCGAAAATATAGATGATTATGAAATGAGAATAATAGATGAGTAAACGTTACAGACCCAATGTAGCAGCAGTGATACTCTCTTCTAAATATCCTCAAAAGTGTGAATTTTTTATAGCTTATCGCAGTGATATACGCAATGTATGGCAATTTCCTCAAGGAGGGATTGATGCAGATGAGACACCAAGAGAAGCGTTAAAACGAGAATTATTAGAAGAGATAGGTTGTGATAAGGTAGAGGTTTTGGGAGAGTATCCCGAATGGATTTCGTATGATTTTCCTCCGACATCGCGAAGTAGTAAAGTGTATGACTATGATGGACAGACACAAAAGTATTTTCTCGTACGCCTCAAAGAGGGTGCACAGATAGATTTAGAAGCCTATGAAATACCAGAGTTTGAGAGGTATGATTTTGTGGAATATGATGAATTATTTAAAAAAGTCACCTATTTTAAGCGTAAGATTTATCGTAGGGTGATTGATTATTTTATTAAAGAGGGTTTAATATAAATGTTAGTGGTACATAAATATGGTGGTACAAGTGTTGCCGATTTGACGCGTATTGAAAATGTGGCAAATCGTGTGGCAAAGGCAAGAGACGCAGGAGATGATATTATCGTCGTAGTCTCTGCTATGAGTGGTGAGACCAATAAACTGATGGATTATGCGACACATTTTAGTGCGAATCCTGCCAAAAAAGAGATGGATATGCTGTTGAGTTCAGGGGAGAGGGTCACGGCTGCTTTGCTCTCTATTGCTTTGCAGTCGAAGGGGCTTGATGCTGTGGCTATGACAGGCAGACAAGCAGGTATTGTCACCGACAATGCACATACCTATGCACGAATAGAATCCATTGACCCAAGAGCGATGCAAACAGAGATTGCCAAAGGCAAGATAGTCGTTGTCGCTGGATTTCAAGGTATCAATAAAGATGGTTCGGTCACCACACTAGGGCGAGGAGGTTCTGACCTCTCTGCTGTGGCACTAGCAGGGGCATTACACGCAGATAAATGTGAGATTTATTCGGATGTAGATGGCATCTATACTACCGACCCACGCATCGAACCCAAGGCAAAGAAACTCGATACTATTTCCTATGATGAGATGTTGGAGCTTTCGAGCCTAGGGGCAAAAGTATTGCAAAATCGTTCTGTAGAATTGGCAAAAAAACTGAACGTGAAATTGTATGCTAAGAGTAGCTTTTCAGATAATGAAGGCACATTAATTACACAGGAGAGTAACAGGATGGAAGAAGTATTGGTATCAGGTATTGTATTGGATAAAAACCAAGCAAGAGTCACACTTAGGGGTGTAGCCGATAGACCAGGGATTGCAGCAGAGATTTTTACGATGTTGGCAGAAGCACATATCAATGTGGATATGATTATCCAAAATATGTCTGAGAAAGGTTCTACCAATCTAGGCTTTACTGTCCCTCAATCAGAGCATGAAAATGCCAAAAAATTGATGGCTACTTTTGACCATGATATCGCAGGTATGGATTTTGATGAGCATGTGTGTAAAGTCTCAGTAGTGGGTGTGGGTATGAAGTCTCATGCAGGTGTCGCAGCTACGGCGTTTACGGTATTGGCTCAAAATGATATTAATATCCAAATGATTTCGACTTCAGAGATAAAAGTCTCTATGGTCATTGATGAAAAATATGGAGAGTTAGCGATTCGTACTTTACATAGTGCCTATGAGTTAGATAAATAATGCAACAACTGCTACATGGACACTTGAAAATATAAGAGAATCTACTTCATGCTTCTCTTGGATGGAAGAGTATCGTTATGAGTGGGCACCTTTGGTTCAAAATGCTGTGTCTCAGAGTATTGAGGGTAAAACTGTACTCATTTTGACGGATGAATCACGCAAGTGGTTTGGCAGTTATATTTTGAACTCTATTAATGCACTTTCCAAAAATAGACCCCTTTTACCTTTTTATCAACTTTCCAAATCTTTTCCTCATTTTACAAGCTTACGTTCCAAAGAAGAGTTACAGATATTGGAAGATATGCTAGATATTTCGTACCCCAATGGCTATTATATTTGGTATATAGGTCGCAGTGACCATCATCATACCAAGCTTACTTACAGACGAGACAACAGTTTCATGTGGATATTGGATGAAGAGTTACAAAATGCTTTTACGATGCGTTCTTCTGACCCTCTTTTGGATATTAAGCTTTTGCAATTGTATAAACTTTTTGATGATACACTCTCAGCCACCCTTTTTGGGGAATTAGACTTAGAAGCATGACCTTAACTTCACAAGTGATTATTAGCTCTGATATAGAAGAGACGATTAGGGAACTAGAAAGTCAAAGAAGCACGGAGCGTATTTTAAAAATTGTCGAAGAAGACAAAGCCTTTTCTGTCTTGGATGCAAAGAAGGTTATCGAAAAAGCTTATATGGCAAGTGAAGAGATTACGGTACTCATTTTGGGTGCAAAAGTATTTTCACCTGTGGTACAAAATACCTTACTCAAAATCATAGAAGAGCCTCCCAAAAACAAAGAATTTATTTTGGTAACGCAGAGTAAATCGACTATTTTGGGTACGATTCGTTCGCGTTTGCCTATTGTTGTACGCAAAGAAGACAGAGAAGCTTTGGATATAGGCTTATCTGTCTCAGGACTCTCTTTGGAACTAGTATATGCCTTTATCCAAACACACAAACGCACCTCTGCTATAGAGATGCGACCTATTGTCGAAGCCATTGCCAAAGAAGCCATACTCAGCCAGAGGTTTAATTTCGATACTAAGAGTCTTGGTATCTTTTCTGATTGTATCAAAGCTTTGGATATGGGTTCGCCTCCACAGTTTATTTTGAATATGCTTTTACTCAAACTCTTGGCAGAAAAAAGCGATAAGCTTATGGATATGTACAAACTAGGAGAGATGAAAGACAAGCAAGAAGCCCTCAAAGCCTTGGGGGTTGAGCGTGGTGGTATTGCTATTATGTCCAAAAAGATGGAACTCTTATACTTTTATATCAAGGACCTCAAAACCCCTGCTGTCAATATCCTCAAACAAGATGCCCTTAGTATCGGTGCTGATTTGGCAGTGCCTTCTGGTGTGATAGTCTGTGAAGCTCCGTATTATGATTGTATCCTTATTGGGACTGCCAAGCATATAGGCATTCTTGCCAAAAAAGAGTTGGCACAGCCTTTTGGTCTGAAAAAGGTAGCCTTAGAACTCAAAGCATTTTTATCTCCCAAGACCTATCCCTTGGAAGTAATGGGAATTATCAATGCCAATGAGGATAGCTTTTTTGAAGGCAGTCGTTTTGTGCAAGATGAAGCCATAGTACAGATAAAATCGCTCATCCAAGCAGGTGCTACGCTTATTGATATAGGGGCTGTTTCTTCTCGTCCTCAGGCAATGGAGGTGAGTGTAGAAGAAGAGTTTGCACGGATGAAACCTATTTGTGATGTGATTAAAGCCGAAGCACTTTTCAAGCAGGTTGTATTTTCTATTGATTCTTATAGTCCTAAGGTAGTAAAATATGCACTCGAATGTGGCTTTAGCCTTATCAATGATATTACAGGTGCATCGGATGAGGCTATCATTGAGTTAGCAATATCGTATAAGGCGAGATTATGTATCATGCACAAGCAGGGTACAGCCAAGAATATGCAAGACAATCCTAGCTATGATGATGTGATGGTTGAAGTAAGCCAATTCTTTGCTCAGCGTATTGCCAAGTGTGAGGCATTGGGACTTGATAGAGGGCAGATTATTGTAGATGTAGGCATTGGCTTTGGCAAAACCCTAGAGCATAATCTCACCCTTATTAAAAACATGGCACACTTTAGGGTCTTTGGCTGTGCGATACTCATAGGGGCTAGTCGCAAATCAATGATAGACCATATCACGCCTACAGACTATAGAAGAGCGTCTATCAGGCACATTGGCAATCCACTTAAAAGCTGTAGAAAATGGGGCAAACATCGTGCGTTGTCATGATGTCAAAGAGCATATCCAAGCCTTGAAGGTTTGGGAAAGGTTATCCTAACATGAAAATACCCAAAATATATATACTCTCAGGTGCAGGAATATCTGCCGAATCAGGCATACGTACCTTTAGAGATGGTGATGGCTTGTGGGAAGAATACAGTATTGCTGAGGTCTGTTCAGTACAAGGCTGGAAAGATGACCGTCAAAAAGTCAGTGATTTCTATGATGCAAGACGTGGAGATTTGGCATCTAAAGAACCCAATGAAGCCCATAAACAACTAGCCCTTCTCAAAGCCAAATATCCAGAAAATATTGTCATGCTCACCCAAAATGTCGATGATATGCTAGAACGTGCAGGATGTAAGGATGTGATACATTTACATGGTACTTTGACCGATGTACGTTGTGAAGCCTGTGCAGAGAGTATTTCCCATAGGTTACGCAGGACAAGCAGGAAGCCGTTTGTCCTGCTTGTCAAAGTGAAGACATACGTCATAATGTAGTGATGTTTGGAGAAGATGCTCCTGCGTATGCACACCTCCATGCTCTTTATAGTGACGCAGATATGGTCGTAGTGATGGGGACGAGTGGACAAGTCGTCGATACTGCGTACATTGCCCAAAAGATAGAATATTCTATACTCAATAACCTAGACCGTGACCCGTATATAGACCAGTATTTCAAAGTCCGTATTTATGAACCTGCTACCCAAGGGGTCATCTAAAGTTGTCGAACATATCGAAGCGTTTTTAGTAAAGTATGTCTAGCATGAAACTAGCTTCCATAGATGTAGGACTCAAACGTATTGGTGTGGCAATTTGTCTTTCTAGCGATATTGTACTGCCTCAAACAGCGATATTGCGTAAGAACCGTAACCAAGCAGCTTCTGAAGTCTCTGCCTTTTTGAAAGAATGGGAGATAGAAAAACTTGTGGTAGGACTACCCCTCCATGCCAAAAGTTCAGCCGAGATGGAACGACGCATCAAACACTTTGTCTCTTTGTTGGCTTTAACTATCCCTGTAGCCTATCAAGATGAACAAAGCTCTAGCCTAGAAGCCAAAGCACTCACCCAAGGCATTTTTCGTCACAAAAAAGATGGCAAGATAGACTCTATTGCTGCGAAAATTATTTTGGAACGTTATTTAGTTTCGGCATCTTCAAAAGAAGTGGGCAGTTCAAATAAGTAAAAAAGAGGGGTACTTTTCCCATTTTTGGGGTGAAAAAAGACTTTAATAGAGAAAGGAAAGGCAAAACATGTTCAAAGTCACAAAATATAAAAATTTCAACCCAAGCATCAATATTGATAAAATAATAACCTTTCTTGGAAATGGTGATTTTAAATCAGCAGAGACCAAAAAGTTACAAAATCTAAATCTCTTTAGAGCAAAAATAAATTATGAAGATAGGTTGATTTTTGGTTTTTTCAAACATCATAATCAAAACTATATACTTCTTTTGGAGATGGTTTTAAATCACGATTATAATAAATCTCAATTTTTGCGTGGTAAAAAAGTAGAAATAGAAGATTTTGTTTTTGATGAGAATAAAGTTGATGAAGTTTTTTATGTGGATGACACAAAAGAGTTTAGATATTTGGATAAAGTTATTGTTTTTAGTGACAAACAAGAATATATTTTAATTAAGCCAACACCTCTTTTGATTATCGGTTCGGCAGGGAGTGGTAAAACTTCTGTGGTGATTGAAAAGTTAAAAACTTTAGAGGGAAAGTGTTTATATATCTCTTTGTCTGAACATTTGGTGAAAAATTCTCAAAAGATTTGTGGCGAAGTTGAAAATATAGACTTTTACTCTTTTCAATCATTTTTAAATAGTATTGAAAGACAATCTAAAGAAGAGATAGACTTTAATTCTTTTAAAAACTGGGCATATAAAAATGGTATTACAGATGTTGATAAGTATTTTGAAGAGTTTAAAGGTGTATTGACAGCAAGTAATGAAAATGCCTATCTTAGTGAAGATGAATATCTTGCTATGGGTGTGAAGCAGTCTTTATTTTTGAAAGATGAGCGAAAAAAAGTCTATAAAATCTTTGAAAGATATATCAAGTTTTTAGAAAATCAAAATTTCTATGATAGTAATATTCTTATTTTTAATCTCTTTGCCAAAGTAGAAAAAATCTATGACTATATCATCATAGATGAAGTGCAAGATTTTACAAATAAAGAGATTTATTTCATTTTACTCTCTCTAAAAAACGCAAATAATTTTATTTTATCAGGTGATGCCAATCAGATTGTTTATTCTAATTTTTTCTCTTGGTCAAATCTCAAAACAATGCTTTTTAAGGAAGCAAAAGAACAAGGCTATATCAATGAAGTCTTAAAGCAAAATTATAGAAACTCTAAAGATATTACAAAAATTTCGG
>JAUZSQ010000038.1 GCA_030949325.1 Sulfurovum sp. | reverse complement strand
ATTTGTGTTTCGACATAGGGGCGCAAACTCACTTTTTTTATTGAGGATTTCAACATAGAAGATACCAAATCAGCGATACGATTTGGCTCATCATTTTCATCTAAAGTGCGTATCAAATCTGGTATTTGACTGTTCAAGAAAAGAAAACTTCTTGATTTACATACTCTAAGAATACTCACAAGTGCATCCTGTTTTAGAGGCTTATCACCCAACTCTCTGTTTTACAATATCTGCTGCATAGCAACGTTAAGGTGCTTTCTGCGTTGAAGTATTTTACCACAGAGCACAGTCCTTTGAAAGAATCTTCCGGCTCGCCATCAGGTGTATCTGTGTACTTTTCATGCATATGAACCTCATCACGCCTTACTACTTTGTACGATAGACGAGAAGTCCGCGCCCACCTTCTTTGCCTGTAATAGACGCAGTCACAAAAAAGCAATGAATTATTTTTCATGGCATCACTGCTTGCCTCTATATCTTTGGCATTGCTCAAAAAAATGGGGCTTATCATAAATGGGTAGAGGAAAAGTTCATCTTCTACGACAATGGGCAAACTATCGGGCAGTGGATTATAATCACTTAGTTGCATGTAAAACTCCTTTATTATGTGTGTTAATCAAATATCTCACCTACAATACCTTTCTTAGGTGCTGTAATATCTGTCATTTCTACGACTGAACCTATATTTTTATCTCTATAAATTTGAGCCGCGGTACTCTTTCCTGTTCTATCATACAAAGCAGCAATATTTTCATTGAGCAAATATTTACTCATATACAAACGTATAAGCATGGTATTGACCAAGGGAGAATAGCCTGAATTTGGATAACGTACCCTATACGTTTTGGCATTTTCAATACTGTCTATAATCAATTTTTGGTCTTTATAGACATCTTTGACACCCAAAAAAGGAAGCTTTTGAGTTTCATAAATTCTGTATATTCTCTACTTGTTTTCTCACCATAACGTTTGTTATACTCATCCAAATAATAATTGGCCAAAAGATACTCTTCTTTGTTCATGTGTGCATGTGCCAACATCATCAACGCAGTAGGCATCAAAGGAGAACGCATATGCTCACTCTTCAAAGAGATATAAAAAGCATCTGCCTTATCCAAATTGCCTCTAGTGATATTCGTAGCAATTTCTTGATACCAATATAAGGCAGGTTTATTAAAATCACCTACTTCTTCTTCACTACTCCCAGCACACCCAAGCAAAGCAAGACTCAATATAACGCCTATACCGATTGAAACATTTTTTTGAAAATTCATCTTGACCCCATAAATTATAATATGCTTATCATATCTCAAACTATGTAAAATCTCTATTAGCTACGCAAGATTTAGTACATATTTAAAAAAATGCTGTGTTTCTTATACGCTTTAATAAATATTTTATCTTAGCTATGTTATTCTGTAGTTAAGTATTACAAATTCGCTTATTTTAAGCACACGAAGGTGTTATCATGAAAAACGTATTCAAAATTTTTTCTTTTATGCTTCTGTTCCTCTCTCCTTTTATACATGCTATTGAGCTAGTAAGGGAAGATTTCACAGAAAATATTGATGGATGGACTGTCTCCGACGAGGATAAAGTAAAATGGTCATCGGAATATAGTGGGAGTATGTTTATTGATAAAGGAGATGACAGTTCCAAAAATTATATTTTTGAGCCAAGTACTACCTATACAGTAGAAGTGCGTTGGTGTCCCATAGGTGCTTGGAACATCGATGATGATTACCTAGATGTCCAGATTAACAATGAGACCATTGAGGAAGATTATAGTGATGGGGAATGTCAAAACACAACCTTCACAGCACAAAGTGATAATTCAGGAAATTTTGAAATTAAATTTACAATAGAAGCAGGTGATGATGCCTATATTGAATGGTTTACCATTGATGGAGAGGCCCTAGTAGCTATAGGCTGTGATTCATCACTTGATATCAATAATGATATCTCTCCTGGGCAACTCATTCCTCCCCTAAATCTCATCACTGCCAATGCCACAGCCTGTATCAGTGGAGCATCTATATCTGATGATAAAGACTATTATAACTTTACCGTATCTGTCGATGGTATAATCAATATTGTCACATCTTCCCCAAACAACCATACCTTTTACCTTGAGGTAGTGTCCAGTATCAATGGTACTTTATATGGACCCACTGCGGGGGAAAACCGTACCCTCTCCTACTCTCTCGTTGCAGGTGAACGTATTATACTAATCACAAAAGAAACAGGCTTAGATACAGATTATTGGCAACTAGATTTAGAATTTATCAAACGATTTGTACCTCAAGGACCACCTAATATTTTGCCTATCCCTGACCAAAGTACCCAAGCTGCAGAGGCATATATTTTGGAACTTTTTCCCTTTATAGAAATTAGTAATGAAGACCCAATTTTGAGCTATATACTCACAGGTTCACTCCCTACAGGTCTAAGTTTTGATACTTCGACAGGAATACTCTCAGGTACACCTACGGTCAATACGACCACTAGCTTTAACCTAAGCCTCTCTGCTACAGATAATGATGGTACATCGTCTGTAGAATCTTTTATTCTTAGCATTATCGTCCCTCCTATTAATGCCACTGATAATAGCTATAGTATGACTCCAGGGTCTGACCTTACAGGAAACATTATTACTGATGATACAGGCAATGGGAGTGATACAGGTACAGCCATTACACTTACAAGCTATACTAATCCTTCAGAAGGAATACTCACTATCAACAGCAGTGGAGGATTTACCTATACACCCATTAGCAGTCCTGCCAATTCTATTACTTTTACTTATACTATTACCGATAGTTTTGGGGGTACTAATACAGCTACCGTCACGATACAACTGGCTACAAACTATCAATATGCACTACAAAAATTTTTACTTATTAATCCTCCTGACACACGTAATATTATCGGTGGCTATCAAATAGCAGGGAACACCGTTTTATGTCTTACTGAACAATATTCTCAGTATGGTGGGACCTGTCAAGGACAAACAAATTATCAATTGGAAACGAGTAATAGGCATGTTAGTAAATTTATTGATATAGATGGAGATAGCCGTACATGGAATTCTAGTTCTTCTTATGTAGAACTACCTGATAATTATGAGCAAAGAGGAGGGGATGGTCTCCTCTGGGCAGGACTCTTTTGGCAAGGTAGAATTGCCAAAGACAATGGAAATAATGAAGATAAAGAATTACGTTATGGTATAGAAAACGGTACATCTTATGATTGGGTAGATACAGGAAGAGGGTCAAACTATAATACGGTAAGTATTGTTGAGGCAGAAGCCAATAGAATCAAACTCAAAATCGATACAGAAGAATATAATGATGTCACAGCTTCTACCGTCTATATACATAGCATAAGTGATGGAGAGACCTATGCAGCTTTCGCTGATGTAACAGGAATATTACAAGATGCTAATCTACCCAAAGGGAAACATACCTTTACCGTTGCCAATCTTACTACCAATGAAGGAAGAGAAAATACCCCTGGTATCTTTGGTGGATGGTCTCTTGTAGTTATTTATCTTGAAGACCCTCTCAATGGTTCCCCACGAAATATCTCTATCTACAGTGGATTTGATTCTGTTCATACAAACAATGATCCTATTACTATTAGTGGATTTAGGCTTCCCTCAGCAGGGACAACCCTTACAGCCAAGCTTTCACTCTTTTCTGGTGAAGGGGAATACCGTTATGGGCGTACCGAAATTAGTAATAGTAAAGACACTATAGAGATTAGTAATAGAGTGTCGTCCAATTATCAAACGATGCCAGGCAGCTCTAATCCACTCAATGTATTTGATGCCGTACTCGACGGTATCTTACGTGATGAAGTAGTAGGTCATAGCAATAATCTACAAGTCAATAATAATGGCGTAGATGTAGATAACTTTGATGTTTCTTCTATTATGTCTGCCTATAGAGATGCTGACCCCCTTATCCAAAGTATCTATATTAGGTATTTTTCCGATACTGATTATATTACCCCTAGTATGATAGCCTTCTCTACAGAACTCTATCAACCAAAAATTTGTTATGACTACACCCTAGATGTGGGAGGATACGTCGTGCCTTCTAGTGGAAATGAAGTCAATATATCTTTTGCAGGACAGGCAAATGATCCACTGACTACACGGGTTGCTATACAATCACAAGAAGGAGATTTCCCTCTACAAGATGTCAATCTTACCTATCGTATTGCTGATACCAGTCAATTGCAGTATGTTTCAGGGAGTACAGCACTCGCACCTAATGGTATATCAGGCTATATTCCAGCAGGTCCCACAGGACTAAATCAAACCTACGATGAAATTAATAGTGGGTTTGGTATGTATATTGGTACAGGAGCTAATGAAGTACCCGGCCCTGGTGGACAGATAGGCTCATTTCAAACGCGTTATCTCAAATTTGATAGTGAGTTTATAGCTGCTTCAGTCAATACCCCGTTTTGACCTATGGATAGAATATACCGTCGATTATGGGTCAGGACCACTTTATCTTACCAAAAATTTTGATAGCAGTAGCTTATGTGAAGGAGGAGGAGGATATTTCCCTGCCTTCAATATCTTTAATATCGCTTCTGCCAATGCTGAAACAAGTGTATCAAGTAGTGCATTTGGAACACCCTATAACCTCTATACACAAATTAGTAATCGTCCTTTTGATTTAAAAATATTTAGTTATGATGATACCTATATTACCCCCTCTGTAGTGAGTACTTATGTAGAGGTTGAAATGTTTAATGCAGGACTTTTTGGTAGTGATACCAACGTCTCTTGTTTTAATCCTGACTCCAATACTACATTCCCTCAGTTTGTAAGGTTTGATAATCAAGCATCAGTTAATTTAACTACCATTACTTATCCTAAAGCCATACGTAATGCAGGATTTAGAATATGGTATCTTAGTAGCCCTGATGGTAGTTTTATCCAACACAATGTTAGCTCAAGAACTGATGTCACTAATTTAAGTACACTCTATCAAACATATTATGCAGGTTCTGATAGCTACTGTCAGACAGAGTGTACTACAGGAAGTGGATGCTATCCTTGTTTACGTTTATATTATGGTAACCCTATCTGTTCACGAGATAATTTCTCCGTACGACCAGAAGCCTTTGTAGCTACGCTTATAGATAGCAATCAAAGTACAGATACGAGTCGAATAAGCAACAAGATAGTCTCGTCTCGGACAGCAGAAGAGGTTTTTGTAAATCTCTCCGCCGAATATCAATATCGCTTGGATATCAATGCCACAAGTTACACCTCAGACACTGCTGTTTCTGGCTATATTCAAACCTTTGATGCCTCAAAAAATGCTTCTACAGCTACTATGAGATGGGCATCCACCTTAGCTGATGACTCGGCATGTAACACCACTCCTAGTCCAGATATAGTTATGTCTCTTTATAATGGAAATAGCATCAATACCAAAGATGTACCCAATATCGCTCAGATAGCTAGTCTCCCAGAAGTAGGTGAATATAAGTTTGTCATATCCGATGAAAATTGGACAGAAGCAGATTGGAATGAAGCATACTTAGAGCATCATAGTATTAATGGCTTTGATACAGGTACAGACTGTGTAAGGTCTAATCCTTATGCTGCTATAGATGCAGCCAATGGTTGTCTCATTAGTAGTGACCATGATACTCTCTCCCCTAAGCCACTACCTATCAACATCGTACCACATCGCTTTACTCTCAATTTTAATACAGGAGCACAGCCTAGTATGAATAAAGATTTTGTCTATGTCAATAGCCTAGATCCAGTGAATTATCCTTATGAAGATATTTCCTATAATATTCGTGGAGTATTTCAAGCTATAGGCTATAATGGAGGAGAGCTTAGTAACTTTGTTGATGGCTGTTACGCAGAGACTACGGATATTAATTTCGGCTATACCTATCTCTCAACGGTAGCTGATGTCAATCTCACCTATGCGATGTATGATTACAATAGTAGCAATCCTAGCCTTCCTATTGCCAACAGTGAAGTGACAGAAACATTTACAGACTCACCTACTATTAACACCCGTAGTCAGTTTAGCTTTGCACGTACTAGTGATGCTTATGAAGCCTCCATGAAAGGAGCTATTGGTATAGACTTAGCATTAAACTTCAATAGAAATGAAAATATACCATCAAATCCTAGCCATATTCAATTTAATGACTTCAATATTTCCATTGCTACTCGTGTCTATGAGACTATTTATGTAGATCTCGACTCAGTCCATAGAGTCTTTGGGGATATGACTATGGATGCCAATATCTCCTTTTTGTATGCCAAGGTCAAACCTGCCAAAGGCTTCTATCCTGATATAATAGAGCCTAGTATTATCACTCCTGTATCTGTACTTGTCTATTGTGACTTGGGCTTTGATGAATGTCAACGCAGAGGGATTAGAACGAAAGATGGACAAACATCAGAGTTTGATTGGTGGAAATCTTGGAACCATGACAATACGATAGCGGGTGAAAGTGATGGAAATATTGTGATGAGTAGTACACCTTCTACAGCACTCAATTCTACCTCGGTAAGTATCAGCTCTCGTGGTCAAGACAATACTATCCTCGTAAGTAGAGGTGCATTACCTTTACCTGCTACGGTACCTATAACATTGGTGACAGATGAGACTTTGATAAATTATACGGATAGATGGCTCCTCTATAATCCAGATGGTAATAATACGAACTTATATTCTGTCCGATTTATCGGTCAATCTACATGGGCAGGACATGGAGATACAGGACATGTGGTGGGAGGACAATCCAATATCAAAACCAATAGGCGTGTAGAATGGTAAGAAAAATACCTACAAGCTTACGTCCTGCTGTTGCCATGATAGAGCTTATTTTTGCTTTGGTCATTATGGCTATTGTCTTGATGTCTGCTCCTATGCTCATTAGCTCTGCTACGAGTAGTGGGTATGTAGCCATGCAACAAGAAGGTATCAATGAAGCTTCTTCTCGTCTCAATATGATTATGGGATATCCTTGGGATGAAAACAATACAGACAATACCTATATACCTATCTTGCATGTAAGTCAAGGTCATTCTGATTTGAATATGGTCATCAATCAAGCTAGGCGACAAGGCATACCTAGTCAAAGTCAAAGAACCTTTATTTTTGATGATGCAAATAGTAGTAACCTTTTTGCAAATACGGTCTTAGGACTAGATGCGCTCAATGAAGTAGAAGATGATATTGATGATTTTATTGGAGATATTACCCTTACTGCTATTGATAGTGCCTCTATCGACTATAGCGAAAAAACAACGATTAATATTAATACTGCAGTAAGCTATATAAGTGATACCTTAGATACAGGAGACTATAATCAAAATATTATTACCTTTACTCCTTTTACGCAGAGTATTACCGTAAATAATAGTAGTAATATCAAATCTATTACCGTGACACTCACAAGTACAGATACCAATAACTCTGATATTTTTGGAAAAAATATCGTCTTACGTGCTTTTTCTTGTAATATTGGTGCCTATGAATTAGAAGAAAGGAATTTTTAATATGAAAAAATTATCTCTCAAACCTGCATTTTCTATGATAGAGGTGGTCTTTGTTATTCTAGTTTTGGGTATTGTCTCCTCTATTGGAGCAGAGATTGTAGCCAATGTCTATGAAAGTTATATCGTCCAACGTGGACAGCATCGTGCCTCTATCAAAACACAACTTGCACTCAATCAAATTACCAATAGACTCAAGCACACTATTCCACAGAGTATGGGACGAAGAATAGGGAGAACGGGCACCTTTGAACTTAGCACAGAAACGATGGCGAATGATTCTAACCTCTATACTGTCTTACAATGGGTAGGCACAGATTCCGATAGTTTTGAAGCAAGTTCTTCTGCTAGTAGAAATCCTGGATGGAGTGGTTTTGCTGATATTGCTAGTAGTACAAGTACACTTATCCAAAGTCCTGCTTCTGATTTTGACCTTACCAATACCATTCAGACCTCTCTTGGAAGAACAGGGAACTTTGCTCTGTATTTTCCTAGAGACTTCGTAGCACATACTGCTACAGGTGCAGGTTCTACTATTACACTAGATACACCTTCAACGCGTATCGTAGAACGCTATAAAATTGCATGGTCTTCGTATGCCTTGGTAGTAGAAAATGGTGATTTACGGTTATATTATAACTTTGCACCGAGTATTGCTGCTAGCATAGGGTCATCTAGCTCACTCTTACTCAAAAATGTTACTAACTTCAAATTTGAGACAAGAGGACAAACCACACGTATCAAAATATGTGTCAAGGAACAAATATCAGAGGGATTTTCCATCCCATCTTGTAAAGAAAAGGCGGTATTCTAATGCAATATACAAACACACGTAATGGATTTTCTATGATTACAGCTATCAGTATGATTGTACTTATGTCCTCTGTAGCCATATTTATTATGAGTCTCTCTGGTAAACTCATCAAAGAAACCACAACACAGTACCAACGAGAACAAGCTACACTCCTAGCCAATAGCTATACTGAGTATGCCATTATGGCAGTCACGGCAAATGATAGAAGCACGGGAAGTTGTATCCAAACTATCAATGGTACTTTTGGTATAGCACCCAATAGCTATAATGCTCGTATCCATATATCTTATATTGGTACAGAACTTGAGATAGCCAATTGTGCAGGGACAAGACAACTAGCCACACTTACTGCAGGAAGTAGTACACCCTTAAATATTATTGTAGATGCTTACATTGATTATCAGGATTTAGATATGCCTAATGGGAATAATCTAACCTATCATAGACGTACTATACAAAAGATATAATGATGAAAAATACAACATTAACCCCTATTTTTAGACCAGCGTTTACGATGATTGAACTCACTTTTGTCATTGTTGTACTAGGTATTTTGGCATCTCTAGCTGTACCACGTCTAGAAAATGACCATAGCCAAGCAGGGGCTGATAATATCCTCTCCCATATACGCTATACCCAACATTTGGCTCTAACTGACAATAAGCATCAATTTAATGACCCACAATGGCAACGAAGGTTTTGGAGAATCATGTTTGGTCCTTGTGCTGATAAGGGTATCTTCTTTCGTATAGGCAGTGATGATGACAATAGTGGTGGAGGATTTACAGAAGCTGAATCTACACTTAGCCCTAGCGATGGTAAGGTACTTTTCTTGGCCAATAATGCAGACTGTCAAAATGATGTCACAGTAAGTAAAGATATATTACTCTATAAAAATTTTGGTATCACAGCAGTCACTGCTTCAGGAGGCACAGGGGGATGTACAGGTGTCAATATAGGCTTTGATAACTGGGGTAGACCTCATTCTGGGTTTGCCAATTCTACAGAACCTAACTATGCTAGTATTATGACTATCCCTTGTACCTTTACCTTTACCCTATCTGATGAGACAACTTTTGCTATTACTATTCAACCTGAAACAGGCTATGCACAGATTGTTGGTCAAGATGATTCTTAAAGCTTTGCATTAAGTATCTTAAGTTATAATTAAGTATAGCTATTCCATTTAGCTATAGTTTAAATACAAAGGATAAGATATGAACACAAGTATTACAGGAAGACATTTTGAACTTACAGAAACTATCAAAGCCTATGCTAATGCAGCCATTGACGGTCTCAAAAAATATAATTTAGATATTATTTCAGCCAATACCATTATTTCTGCCAATGAAAAGAATGGTAAAAAAGGTTTTTCTACAGAATTCATTATCAATCTCAAAGACAAAAATACCATTGTTATCACACAAAATGATAAAGATGTCTATGCTGCGATTGATTTGGCAATAGAACGTCTCAAAAAATCACTCAGACGACATGCCGACAAGATTAAAGGGCATCGTATCATGAGCTTCAAAGACTTGGGTACAGAAGCCGAAGCTGTGAGTGAATATACGACCAATGAAGAGTTAGAAATTGTGCCTATGGACTTAGAGCTTCATAAGCCTTTGGATTTTGATGAAGCGATAGATGCACTCAAAGCAGAAACCAAGCGTCAATTTATTGTATTTAATGACCATGAAAACATGATGAGAGTCATGTACAAAAGAGCCGATGGTAAATTTGGACTCTATTAATAGCTACTCACTAAAGCTTAGGTAATCTTGCCTTTGCTTTAGCAATCACCTCTTCATCTTCTGCCATATCTAACCACTTAAATTTTTGTCCACTTTGTATCGTCCCATCAAGTATATCTCCCGAATCACGAAACTTCAAATCTAGCTTGGCTATATCAAAACCATTATTGGTTTGTGTAAATTGTGTAATACGTGCACTTGACTTAAAGTGACTATACAAATAACACCAACTTTTCAATCCATTACGCCCTACTCTACCTCGAAGCTGGTGTAAAGTAGATAAGCCAAAACGCTCTGCTCCTACTATGACAATCATTGTCAATCTAGGCAAAGAGATACCTACCTCAACCACCGTAGTAGCCAATAAGATATTGCCCTTTTCTCTAAATTCTAGTAACACTTCTTCTTTGTCCTTATCCTTGCCATGTGTGACATAGACATGCTCAAACTTCTTTTCCCAAAATCCCCTACTCTCCTCTAAAGACTGATAAGGTATCTGCGTACTTTGTTCTACTAAAGGATAAATAAGCAACACTTGATGATTATGGGCTATCTCTTCTTCAATATGTACTAATAAATCAGGAAAATCCGACTTTGAAATCGTCTCTGTCAAGACTTCACGCTCAAAAGGGGTCGTCGTAATCAGACTCACATCTAGCAATTCAGATTCCATCATCGCTTGTGTCCGTGGTATCGGTGTAGCTGAAAACTGTATAAAATGGGGTTTCTTCTCTCCTAGGCTCACCAGTGCTTCAAGACTCGCCCGTTGCTTCGTACCAAAACGATGCTGTTCATCTACCATCACCAAAGACGCTTGTGGTAAATCTTTTTTATAGAGTAAGGCATGAGTCCCTATGATAAAATCAGCCTCTTCATAACGTTCTTTAGATTTCTTGCCTTGCATCACCAAAGCAATTTTAACTGCTTTTGGTAAATACTTTTGAGCCTCCTCATACAACTGTATCGCCAAAAGAGAAGTCGGTGCCATCAAGATACTCTTGTGAGGTAATGCCATCATCACAGAAGCCAGTATCACCATAGTTTTACCCGAACCTACATCCCCTACAACCATACGCTTGGTGGCTTTCTTGTCCGTACTTAGGTCTTGTTGTATCTCTTTTATGACTGAGATTTGTTCGGCTGTAAGTCTAAAAGGTAAGGCATCGATAAAAGGCTCTATCTTTCCATCAAGAACAGCTAGTGCCTCAAAATCAGCACGTTTACCTCGCAATTTTTTCAAATGATTATAGGCTTCTACAAATTTTAGCACTGCTACAAAATCACCCTTTAAGCGTCCATCACTATATACCTCTGCAATATCTGTAGGGAAATGTATATGCATCAAAGTAGCCACTTCTTTGCTGTCTAGTCCCTCATTATACAAATGATGCTCACATACATAGGCTCCAACTAAAGAGGCAATTTCAGATGCTTTGAGTACGGTTTTATATTTGGAAGTCACCTTACCCACTTCTTTGATAGATTTGGGCTGAGACATTTGTAAGTATCCCTTATATTCATCAATCTTTCCTTGAATCACATGGTTAGAACCCACAGCAAAAAGTGTATGATGATAAGGTGTTACCTTAAAAAAGGTAGAGGAGAGTCTTCTGCGTGATTGTTTCAAGATAAAGGTTACACGGAGTTTCCCTCCGTAAGTACTACTGTCTAGTACCTTCGCTTCTAGCGTATGGACTTTACCCAATACTATAGCACGACTCAAAGTAGTATCATTATAGCCCATAGGCGTAATCAGGGCTAAGTCTAGTAAGGTATGAATTTTAAGTTTTTTAAAAAGTTGCTTGGCTTCTTCCATAAACGTACCCTATTTCTCCTCTTTTTTATCCTCTTGCTCTTTTTTATCTGTTGATTTTTTAGTCACAATAGCAAAAGAAATATGGGAGAGTTCTTTATGAGAAGTGATAAAAGTATTCATCTCTTCCAAACTCACCGAAGCTATCTTTTCTAACTGCTGTGTAGAAAAATCTAAAGGTCTGTCATAATAATAATGGCTATATGCACGACCCAATCGTTGGGAGAGTGTCTCTGTACGCAAAGGCTCAGAACCCAATAAAAACTTCTTCGTATCTTCTAACTCTTTGGCTGTAATACCTTTGTTGACAAAATCATCTACGACCTGCTGAATCAATGCCTTGGCTTCATCTTGGGTTGAGAGCTTGGTTTGTAAAGACCCACTCAAATAAGAAGCAGATTTCGTACGTCTCAAAGAAGCATACACACCATAAGTCAGTCCTCTTTTGACACGAATTTCTTCCATAAGACGGCTACCAAATCCTCCTCCACCCAGTAAATATTCTGCTATCTTTGCCTTGTACTGGTCTTTTTGGCTATAGTCATAATCAAAAGGTGCTCCAAAAAATATATTCGATTGCTCTGTCTCTTCTTCTAGTAAAACAAGCGTCTTTTTATCCGAGACAGATATCATCTCTACAGGCTCTGTCTCTACCTTGGGTAAAAGTACTAAAATCTCTTTGAGGTAAGACTCTGCTTCTGCAAAACGTATATCTCCACCGACTACAGCAATAACATTATTGTATCCCAAGTGCGTTTGAATAAAAGTTTGTATATCTTGCACAGTCATTTTCTCAATACTCTGTACCGTACCATCATAAGGTTTGGCTAATGCTTCACCCTTAAACAATGTCTCACGCAAAGCAGTTGCAGCAATATAATCAAAATCACTTTTTTTCTGTGTCAACCATCCCATCTTTTGATGCTTGATATGTCCTAGTGCTTCTTGCGTATAATTGGGGTCTTTCAACAAAGCCACCAACTGTTCTACAGCATAGGCAAATTCTGATTTCAAAGCAGAGACTTCAATTACCAAACTTTCACGCCCTACATGCACAGCAATATCTATGGCATGGTCATCAAGCTTCGTAGCAAATCCTATACTGCCATCTTTTGCCGTACCTTCGTTCAAAAGCTTCGCAGACATATCTGCCAAACCATCTATCTTCGTCGATAAATGCCCAGCATTTTCAAAAACCAATTGTATAGAAACAATAGGAATATATCCACCTTCTTCAAAAACAACGGCTACTTTCGTATCGTTGATGCTGACTTCTTGTAATTGTGTTGCCATTAATGCTCCTTGTATGACCATCAGCCATAAAATTATTTTTTTCATCTAAAATCTCTCTAAAATATCATAGGCTGTATTTCGCTTAGCAGGTTTTTCACCTATGTCACGAATAAGCTCTATCATTTGCTCCTGGTTCATCTCATTCTTCGCTCCAGCGGCTGAGACCACATTTTCTTCCATCATCGTTGAGCCCAAATCATTGGCTCCAAAAAGCAATGCCATCTGCCCCACATACGAGCCTTGCGTGACCCATGAACTCTGAATATTTGGCACATTGTCCAAAAAGAGTCGTGCCACAGCTAAGTAACGAAGATATTGGTTCGGCGTAGTCTTGGTAATCGTAGGGAGTTCACGCTTAAGCTCCGTATGGTCACTTTGGTACGACCACATAATAAACGCCCTAAAGCCACCTGTTTCATCTTGCAGACTTCGCACATAATCCCAATGTTCGACGATCTCACGAATCGTCTCCACCGTACCATACATCATCGTTGCCGTAGATTTTACACCTAGTTTGTGTGCCTGTCTATGCACTTCAAGCCACTGATCTTTGTCATGTTTTTTGGGTGCTATGATGTCACGAACTCTATCTGAGAGTATCTCCGCTCCTGCTCCAGGTATGGAAGAAAGACCTTTATCTCTTAGGCGACGTATCACTTCTGAAATGGAAATTTTAGAACGCGTAGCTATATAATCAATCTCAATAGAAGAAAAACCGTGAATCGTTACCTATGGGTATTTCGTAGAAATATGTCCAACCAAATCTTCATACCACTCTATCTCAAGTTTAGGATGTACCCCTCCTTGAAAAAGGATTTGTGTACCACCAATGGCAAGAAGTTCATCTATTTTTTGGTCTATCTCCTCAAAGGTCAAGATATACGCATCTTCTTTTTTCTCATGCGTATAAAAAGCACAAAATTTACAATCCACCCAACAGATATTGGTATAATTAATATTTCTATCGACCACAAAAGTAGTCACCCCTTCAGGATGCATCTCTTGTTTACGTGCCAATGCCATTTTCCCTAGAGTTTTTAGGTCTTCGGTTTCTATGAGTTCTATGGCTTCGTCAATGCTCATGCGTTTTAGTTTTGGTGCTGTCATTTTTTCCTTTACTTAAAGCTTTTATTTTTTCTATCCAAGAAGCAAATCTATGACATTCTTGCATCACTTTATCTAATCCTATATCTTGAAGAATAGCCGAACCATGAAACACTTTATCATACGAATCATCAAAATCATTAAAAAGTTTTATTACTCGCTTAGAAGGAGCTGTCTCTTTTGAATTATTCACATTCTCAACTTCTCCACCACAAGAATTAATCATCTTCTCTATTGCTATTTTAGCTTCTTCATTGTCAAAATAGTCTTCATAATACGAAGGTTGGCTTAAAAGTAAGGTCTCAAACTCATACTTCTGAATATAGGGGATGAGTTTAGGCGTATTAACTCGGTCTAAAATTTGTTTTTCTAATTCATCTGCTGTTGTCTCTAACGCAATACCATCAAATCCATATAAATCATAAAAGGTTGTTACGTAATCAAAATTATGTAACAGTTTTTTTAATTCATTTTGAACTCTATCTAAATTAATACAACCACCTTTATGTTTAATACCACACTTTATTCTGTTTGTTGCAACAATAATTGGAGTGAGTTCTATATTAAAAGCTCTGAAATAAGGCGTTAAAATTTGCTTACAAAATTCATCTTCTGTTGGACCTTCTACAGAAATAGCCACTCTAGTCATAACTAGGCACTCCACTCCATAAGATTCTTTTGCCACATCTCTCTCCCATCAACTGCTACTCTTTCTAGCCATAACTTATAATTATCTTCATCTAAACGTTTAAACCTGAACGATTATCTACTCTATCAACAACGATAATATTTTCTATATCAAATTCATCTGCTAAAGTTGCCGATTGAGTAGAAGCGATAATTTGCGTCTTTTTAGAAGTGACCCTAAACATAGAAGCTAAGAGTTTCAAGGCAAAAGGATGAAGCCCCAACTCAGGTTCATCCAACAAAATAATCGTAGGTAAATTTGGCTGTAAGAGCAATGTAGTCAAACAAATAAATCGTAATGTTCCATCGGATAAATCATTGGCATCAAAATACGCATCTGTTCCCTTATGCTTCCATTTGAGTCTAATCATATCATTGTTATGCACTTCGGGTTCTAAAATAAAATCATGAAAAAAAGGTGCAACTCTTTGGATTGTTTTAACAATTTTTTTATATGACTTAGGACTGTTAAGTTTAATAGCATATAAAAAAGCTGATAAGTTTTCTGCATCAGGAGAAAGAAGTCTAGCATCATTGATATTACACGTTTGTTTTACTTTGGCTGTGGTAGAAGTATCATGGAAGTGATAGACTTTCCAATCTTGAATATAATTTACAATATGACTATTAACACTATCAGGTTTTTTGGTGAAAGTAGGTAACTCTGATTCTAAGCCACCTCTATTTTCCAAAAAACTATTATTAGATAAAGTAAAATAAGTCTTTTCACTCTTAAAAATAAGATTATCATCCAAAGTAGATTCTAATTCTACACTATATCCATTTACTCCAAGTAATAACTCAAAGGATAGCTCTTCTGTCATCTTACTTCCAAAATGAAGTATCTTATTTGCTCCACCTTGTTGAGCTACATAAAATTGCAAATCTTTATCAAGAATTTTTTTCATAAATTTAAAAAAGCTTATAAAATTACTCTTCCCCACACCATTTGCACCAATTAAAATATTAAGAGGTTGTAGTTCTATATCCAAAGATTTGATAGATTTATAACCATTAATTTTTAAACGATTTAATCTACCTAATTTTTCGGACATAATCTTTACTCTTTCTCTTCTGTAGCTTTAACTTCAATTACTTCTTTCTCTACCACAGGTTTCCCCAAAGCATCCAATACCCCATTGATAAACGGTGCTGCTTTTTCATCGGCTAAAGTTTTTGCCAATTCTACACATTCATTAATAATAATTGCTTTATCTGTCTTGGCGATGAGTATCTCAAACGCACCCAAACGCATAATCGCTTTTTCTACCTTGCCAATACCATTATAATCCCACTCTTTGAGATGGGCTTTTATCTCTGCATCTAGGCTGTCAAGATTTTCTATGGTTCCCTCAAACAAAGTATGCGAAAATGCCCTTTGCTTGTTACGAATCTTGCCTTCTTCCAAAATCTCATCGGAAAATTTGGCAATATTTTCATTACCCAAATCATAAGCATAAAGCAGTCCCACAACAGCAGTTCTCGCTTGGTGTCTTGTTGCCATTATTCAAGTTCTCCATAAAGATTAATCATCTCAATCAGCCCAACCATCGCTTCGCCACCTTTGTTTCCTACTTTTGTCCCTGCTCTCTCAATCGCTTGTTCTATGCTATTGACCGTCAGAACACCAAAAGTCACAGCTTTGCCGTGCTTAAGCCCTACTGTAGCCACACCCTTAGTAGATTCTGCCGAGATATAATCAAAATGAGGTGTCGCCCCACGAATCACTGCACCCAAACAACACACAGCATCATACTTACCCGAAGCCAATGCCTTGTCTAGTGCAAAAGGAATTTCAAATGCACCAGGCACTAAAATCAAATCTAAATCATCAGGATTCCCCCCATGTCTTGTATACGCATCCACTGCACCCTCTACCAATCTATCTGTGATGAAATGGTTAAATCTCCCATTAATAATCGCTACTTTTTTACTTGTATTTACTTGTAAATTACCTTCTACTGTTGTCATTGTTTTCCTTTTGTTTAAGTTTAAAACTATCAATTTAAAATTAATACTTTAAAAATTAAAAATTATTCAATAAAAAAATTATCTAATTCTATAATGAGTTTCTTTAAACTTGGCACTTTTTCTTTAGTATTAAGATATAAATTTTCATAATCTAAACTATCTATCGTTATATTACTATTTTTTGTATAATTCAAATTAACTAATTGGTATATTTGGTCTAACTTCTTTGCAGGTTCAACTATAAAACGTTCTATATTTGTTATATTTTCTAAATCAAATAATAATTCTTCTTTAATTTTTTTTAATGTTAAATTTTTATTAATATTTTCGTAATGATTAAATTCTGCTATAAACCAAGTTTCAATCTCCATAGTCGCATAAATAATAGTTGTGTTTTCAAAATGTCCTACGACGAGTTGAGCATCTTCTAAGGCTTCATCTTTTTCAGAATATAAATAGTCACGATACAAATCACGAAGACCAATAAAATGACTATAGCCATTCTCTTTTAATCCTTCATACCTCTCTCTTATATCAGTTATCACTCTATTATCTGTACAAGAATTAAAAATTAAGATTTCATATTTAGTTTCAGGGGTAGGAATTTCAGATGCAATAAGAGTCGTAAACCTCGGATACTTTCTACCTCCACTAGCTTCTACTGATTCTATAACTAATTTAGAACTACTAATGAATTCTCTTAGAAACTTATCAATAAAAATTAATTCTGTTTGTCCTTCAACAAATATAGCTAGTTTTTTCATTTAAAATTAATTCTCTTTATAATATTCACTAGAAAAGAAATCAAAGTTGGTTAAACCTATTCTTTTAAATCTTTTAAATCTTTTTGGATACATAGTTTCACTATAAAAGTCCATCTTTCCATTATCATCTTTATCTACAATAATCCAATACTCCAAGGGAACACTATTCATAACTAATCTATCATTAGTTGTCATAATAAGTTGAAATTTATCTTTTTGTGCTTCTGCATTTCTTATAAGATACTTAATTAAATTATTGGCTCTTTCAAAATCAAGTCCTTCCCCAATATCATCTATTAAAATAATTGTTTGTTCATTTTTCCTAAATTCTAAATAATTAATTTGGATAATCAAAGATAATGCTCTAAACATTCCTTGTGATATAAATTGTTGTTCTATCTCATTACTATTTTCTTTAATAGCCAATACAAAACTGTTATCTACAATCTCTTTCAAAAAAAATATCACTAACATTATAATCTAAAGCATTAAATTCTTGTATAATTTTTTCTTTAAATTTATCTCCAAATTTCTCAATACCTTTCTTAAACTTATAAACAACATCGGTATCATTGTTATTTTGTCCATCCTTGATTGTATAACTAGTATATTTACCTAAGGTATCTCCAAAGTCAAATTTATACAATGAGTTAATACAATTAAAAATATTTTCAAGTGAAGGATGTTGTAATTTGTCTCTTCTAAAAACTAGAATCATATTATTTACTTCTATTTCAAAATCTAAACTTTTTTCTTCTTTCTCATACTTTATTTTTCCTTTACCTTTTTCATTTCTTAAAAAAATATATACGCTTATCAATTGTCAATTCTTCATAAAGTATCACTTGGTTTTTTATCTTTAAGTCATAGATATAGTCTATTTCATTCTCAATGAGTTTAATGCTCCAAGAAAATTCTTCTACACCAATATTAGACCCACCTCTCATCAAATGAATTAACGTAAAAATTGAATTTAAAACTCTTGTCTTTCCTGAAGCATTCTTACCAGAAATTAAATTTATTTTATTGAATTCAAGATTCTCTATTTTCCAATTAATTTCATCTGATTTTATTTTAAAACTAATAGATTTTATATACATAGTTTACTCCACAATACTTCTAATCGCATCAATTTGAGTCATAAGTTTCTCTAAATCATTGAGTTTTATCATATTTGGACCATCACTCAACGCAATACTTGGATCAAAATGTGTCTCAAAAAAGAAACCATCCACACCCACAGCCGATGCACCTCTTGCCAAATACTCTACCATAGAAGAGTCTCCTCCACTTGTAGCACCCCCACTAGCAGGTGCTTGTACCGAATGTGTAGCATCAAATATCACAGGAGCAAATTCTCTCATTTGCTTCAAACCTCGCATATCTACAATGAGATTTCCATAACCAAAAGTTGAACCTCTTTCAGTGAGCCACACCTTATATTTTTGTGCATTTTCATAGCTCACTTCACCCTCAAAACCACGGGTTTTAAGCACTTTAGCCACAGAATGTTTCATCGCATCAGGAGATAAAAACTGTCCTTTCTTGATATTTACCACAGCAGAAGTCTTGGCACAAGCCACAAGCAAATCCGTTTGCCTACACAAAAAAGCAGGGATTTGAAGCACATTAGCCACCTCAGCCACAGCTTTTGGTTGGGTATAATCATGCACATCGGTCAAAATTTTATAACCAAACTGTTCTTTCACTTCTTGAAGCATCTTCAAGCCTTCTTCCAAACCTGGTCCTCGGAAAGAATCTAAGCTTGTTCTATTGGCTTTGTCAAACGAAGCTTTAAAATAAAAATCTTTAGAACAATCTTCATGGTATTTAAGAAGAGACTCAGCAATACGCATCACAGTGTCACGGCTTTCAAGTACACAAGGTCCTGCTATTAGTATCATTTTTTTCCTTTTGGTAAAGCTATACATAGCCTTGAAGTATAGCTTAGATTATATCTAAAGTTTTCAAAGTATAACTCTATGTATTTTCCACTTTATTAGCTAACTCTTTAATCAGCAATTCAATCTCATTTTCAAAAATATTTTCTCTCTCTGATTTAGAATAAATTGTCAAAAGTCCTAAAGTCTTTTCATTCCAAAAATAAGAAATAACTCTATATCCTCCACTTTTACCGCGATTAGAGGAACTATTTTGAAGTCTTATTTTATACGCATTATTTCCTAATGATTTTCCTTCTTTAGGATTTTTACTTAAAACTTCAAGAAGTCTTTGTAAATCCTTATAGAGTAGCTTATCTTTTATAAATTTCGGCATCCTCCCCAACCCCTAAAAGTAGTGCGCACCAAATAGACCATACCTCCCCCTAAGTACCAGAGGAAATCTAAAAATTAACAATAATCTATTCTAAAAGCAACTATCTAACTAAAGAAAGAAATCTTTATTTTTACTCTCAATAGCCTCAGTCAAAAGCTCTATCCAATCTTTATCTTGCTTTTTATGGGTGAGTATCTCCATCGGTGTTTTACCTTTTCGTTTGCCCTGAACATATCGTCTATGATTATGATAAAATGCAAAAAGGTTGAGAAACTCTGGGGTCACCTGATTTCTTGCTCGGTCTAAATAGGGGCGTAAGATAGAGTTGATGTTCTCAACTATAGATGAAGCTTGAATGATATTATCTAGCTCATTAAATACTTTTTCTTTAATATCCTCATATGTATCACCTAAGATTTGCTTAGAATTTTCAGCATATATAGCTCTTTTCTCTTTTGCTCTTCTCTTTCTATCACTCTTTTTAGCTTTGATAACAGCCTTATTCCATTGCCACTCTAAGCTAAGATTCTTTATCGCATCATTACTTACCCCTAATGCTTTGCAGACTTTTATAGCCTCTTTCGTCTGCTCAAAGTAGTCTAGCAAATCAGGAAGAATCTTTTTGATACTCTTAACCTCTTTATTTACCTTTGTATGTTCTAAGAGTTCCATCAGTTCAATGGCTGTCTCTATCTCTCCTCTTGCCCAATTAGCATCACGAATCTCTCCATTGGAGTGAAAGGGATTAAGTTGTTTTATCGCATATTTGTATAAATAGCTAAAGTTTTCATACAATTCAATCGCTTCAATTGTCTTCACACAAGCCTCATCGTATAGCTTTGCTTTTTCATCAAATACTTTTTGGCTTATTCTGGATAAACATACCTCTTCACGCTCGTATTCACTTGCTATAGAGCCATAAGCCTTTGCCCTAAATATCCGTACAAAGTCACCTAATCTATGGGAGAGGGCATGAAATGTATCAGGCTGTCGGTGAACCCCAATCAAGCTATCTTTGATTCCTGTAAGTAATCCTGTTCCTTGGTCACTTACTGTATTATTGATTTCTATATCTCGGTTAGATGTCAAATAGTTAATATGTTTTGACCAAGTCTTAGCACTTCTATCCTCAGCCAATTGTATATTGAGTATCGCGGTACTTTTAGGCTCAACCATTATAAGAATCGGAGTTGAACCTATAAATATCTCATCAAGAAGCGCTGTGATTTGAAAGCTTTTATCCATAGGTATGGATTCTATACTTGGGATTAATGCACCCATCGCTGATAAACTTCTACCGATAGTACTAGCACCAGAATAATCCAACTTCTCACGCTTCATCATTGTAGAGATAGCTCCAAGACTAGAAGCTCCTTCAAATCTGTAGCTTAATATCTTTGAAAAGATTTCTTTTTACTGAGTTTCTTCATTGTTTGATATGTAGTAAATACCAAAGGGAGTAAACGTTGTAATCTCTCTATGAGCATATAGACAAATCTCCTAGAAATGTTGTACTCTATAGCTAATTCTGTGGATAGCTCCATACTCTTTTGCTTTTTGTGCTTCATATGCTTGATAGGAAATATCTAATCTTATTTCTGGCGTTAAATCAGCTCTTCTTGCATACTTGATTGCGTAGTAGTTTAAGAGTTCTATAAAGTTTTTTTTAGTATCATCTTTTTACCTCTTACGGTATTTATTTCACTCAATACATTGCTTTTGTTGAGTGAGTCTCTTATTTTACTTCTTTTCTTTCATTTATGCTAATTTTTATTGAATTTATTGGGAAGTGTGTAGTTGTTTGGGAGGATGCCGAATATTTAATAGATTTTTCTTTAAGCAATACCTAGCCAAAAACCCTCTAAGCCACCCTCTCACGAGTAGTTGAATCGCCCCCAAATTCGCAATCTTAATGGATACCTTCTGAATTAAATACTCGTTAGCTAAATGGAGGAAGCAATTCATAAATACCTCTTGACGTATTTAAGCCCGTAGTAGTGGGCTTTTAGGTCAAGAAATACTCATCTCATTCATATCAGAATTATTGGCGTAATCCATGAGAGATAATTGACCATAAAAGTAGAGAGATTTGCCCAATTATGGATAGGTATTTTCTTAATGTTCATAGAATCTTCCATTCCCCAATACTGCTTGGCATCTCTAAAGACAAATTCAACCTGAAAGCGAAGTGAATAGTAATCAATAACCTTTTCATAATCCAATGCTTACATCGGTAGAAAAGAGATTCACATGAGAGATTTCACCTGTGCTTAAATTTACTCTTTGGATAATCACAACATTGAGAGTATCAGCAAATTTACGATGGGACATTTCCATTTGATAAATTGTAACCCCCATAATAACCCCACCAACCCCTAAGAAATCCTAACTACCCCATCATCACTTACATTCCAAGGTAACAACGCTTCAATATCTCTACCATCCCTTTGGTAATAAGGAAACTCAGTCATAAGATACTTCAAATAGTGATATGGTTCCAATCCATTCGCCTTTGCAGTTTCAATAATAGTATACCAAGTAGCAATAGCCTCAGCACCTTTAACAGATGTAGCAAATAACCAATTCTTCCTACCTAGTACCATAGGTCTTATATGGTTTTCTGCTCCATTGTTATCTATATTGAGTCTGCCATCGGTGAGATAGACTTCTAACTTAGCAAATTGATTATTAAGATACACAAATGCTTTAGCAATAGCCCCAGCAAGTTCTTGTGCTTTATAGAACTTTGTGTTAATCCATTCTCTTATGGTGTTGATGATAGCTTGAGATTTCTCTTTTCTGATGAGTAGTTTTTTATCAGGAGGGTCATCTTTGATTTCTCTTTCTATTTTATAGAGTTTTTGTATAAGTATTATGGCTTCTTGTGCATAACGCTTACTTTCTAGGTCACTGACTCCTGATTTGACTATATCTGCAAACTTTCTCCTCGCGTGAGCCCAACACGCTAAATGTGTCATATCATTTGTTTGGACTGTAGCATTATATCCAGCATATCCATCTGTTTGGAGATAGCCATTAAAACCTTTAAAGAGTTCAGAGGCTACTACGGCACTTCTATTGTTGGCATAGTGCATATAGACTACTTTATATTTATCCATTCCTACACCTAGCCATATATAGGATTTCTTCGTTGCTTTGCTTTTGTGTGCATTCACCACTTGTAGTGTAGTCTCATCTGCTTGTATATATTCATTCTCTAAGAGTCTCTCTTTAAGTCTCTGCTTAAAAGGTTTGAGTTTCTCAGAAGCTTTTATCATCCAATTGGAGAGTGTAGTATCACTAAATGGAACCCCAAATCTATTTTTAAATATTTTGGCTTGTCTATACAGTGGCAATGCATCTTCAAATTTTTGTACGGCAATAGTTGCTAAGAATGAAGCAGTTACTTGTGTCTTTGGGAGTATGAATGGGGCTAATGCTGTGGTCACTGGTTTTTCTCCACATCTACAGCCATATACGAACCGAACATTTTCTATGACTTGGAACTTTGCAGGTACGATATCGTATTGTTCTGATATTATCTCTTTTACTCTATGCATTGTGTCACCACAACTACACACTTTCTCTTCATCACCTATATCGTGTTCTACTCTTACTCTTGGTAACTCTTTAGGTGGTGAAGTTCTTCCACCTTTCTTTCGTTTAAATGTTATTTCAATCTCTTCATCTTCTATTACTTCGATTGTCTCTTTAGTATCTTCGAACAGACTTGGTTGGTTAGGGTTTAGTTTTTCACTTTTGGAGGTAAATTGTTGGCGTATGAGGTAATCTATCTTTTCTTTTAGGTAATTTATTTCAATTTGTTGGGTTTGTATTCTTTTTTCTTGACTACTATTCTCTTGGGCTTGATTTATAATGGTTTCTTGTAATTTTTCTATATTAATAAGCTCTGTTTTCATAGTGCTATTATAGCTAAAACTACTACTATACTTGGTTAGTAAATCACTTTTTTATGTGATGTTTTTACTGCTTTTAACTATGTAGTAGTTTGCTTAATATTGGGTTGGTGGGGTTATTTAGGGGGTTACCCTTTAACTATTATAAAGATAGGAATTTTTTATATTCTTGTCCTTTACCTTTTAAAAATAAATTCATATATTCCAATTATTGTATTGAACAATTGTCTAAACGATTATTAATAAAATATAAGTATAAACTTGAAGAAGGATATGAAACTGTTTCTTTTTTAGGTCATGGTTTTGGTGGGATAATAGCTAAAAAAACTATTATTAATTTATGTAGAGAGGATCTTTCTTTTAAAGGTCTTTATATTTCATTATCTACTCCTCATAATAATATTGATGAATTGATAAAGAAAAGCTCTAAGACTTATTTTATGGGTGAGTATAAGGGTTTAATCAATGAATTAAATATCAGCTGGACACGATATAAAAATCGTATCGTTAGAATATATTATTGTGATACAACAATACCTTAGCCAATTTGTATTTTTACTAAAAAATAGCTATTTTCTTCTTCTCTAGCCCTCCTATTTACGGGGTTTGAACTTTTCAAAATATGCTCATTTTCATTTTGGCGAAGGTATTGATACAAAAGATCGTATAATAACTGAAAATATTGGATTTCCTACTGATGTAGACGCACATAAATATATAATTACATCAGAGAAAAATGAATCTATATCAAAACCCTATAAAAATGATTCAGAGATAGTAATCAATTTGGATATATTTTTAACAAATGGAATCTTAAAGATACAATAAGTTTAAAAAATAATCTCTCGTTTTAAAAGTAACATCTTTGGTGTATTCAAGTTATTTAGCAATAGCAACAGTTTATTCATATTTAACCCCAACTTGCTACACAGGGTGGGTATCTGACGAGAATAAAATAGGAATATTTGGTGTATAAGCTTGGAAAAGTAAGGGAGAGATGGAGTTTAGCGATGGATTTAGTAATCATACAGTATGTACTTATAGGTAGATTTACAAGAGTTATGTTCTACTATCTCCAGTTGGGACAGTAAGAGCGCGTGAACTCTCTTACTGTTTTTGATATGCTCTTATCGCTAAAATTAGCAACAGAAGAATAACAATTAAGATGATTCTTTGCATTTTTATATCCTTTTTTAGAGGCTGACCCTGTCCCACCTTCTCCTTCACAATACAAACAATCACAGAAATATATTGAGATTTTATTGTATAT
>JAUZSQ010000037.1 GCA_030949325.1 Sulfurovum sp. | reverse complement strand
AGCCAAAAACTTAAGATGGGATTCATTGGGTGGGCAGATCCTGGCACTTGCTGAGCTCACTAAGATTTTATTCGTCTGTAACAAAACATGATGATGCAAAACTCAAAGCACTTTTACAGAAGCACTTGACACAGCAAATAATGGCTTACCTTGGACAAATTAACAACAAAGAGCCAGGACGTAAAAGCAGGGACAAGCCAGACAACAAAGCGTCTCCACTTCTTCGTAGCTCAGTACTGGGCAGATGCATTGGCTAAAGGCTCAAACGCAGAATTAGCTGCTAAATTTGCACCTGTTGCAAAAGACCTTCAAAGACAATGAAGCAAAATCATTGAAGAGCTTTTAGCTGTTGAAGGTAAAGCACAAGATATCGGTGGTTACTTCCATCCACAAATGACGAGTTAGCTGCTAAGGCAATGAGACCTTCTGCTACACTTAATGCAATTATTGATGGTATCTAATTACTTACAAGGTTTTCTCTTGTTCCACCTTATAAAGGTGGAACAAATGTATTCTAAAGACTCCAATCTTCTAAAGCTAACTTTTCAACTCTTTTAAACTCTCTAGTATTATTAGTCACTAAAACAGCTCCAAGACTCAAAGCATGAGAAGCTATCAATAAGTCATTAGCTCCTATAATCTTTCCTTTTTTCTCTAAGTCTCTGCGAATATTTGCATAGGATTGGGCTGATACTTTAGAGTAATCATAAATAATAAAATTATCTATAAAAGCAAGGACAATTCTCATAAGTTTTGGACTATCTTTTTTAGTCGCTCCATAAAGTAGTTCTGAAACCACAATACTAGAGAGTGCAATAGTATGATTTTCTTCTACCTCTTGCAACTTCTTTTTTATACTTTGTGGTTTATTGTCCTAGTCACGCTAGTCAAAACTATGCACTTTAGTGCAAGGCTTTAGCTTCTACGAATGTGTTAAAAGTTAGAATGTGGAATGAGAAATGGAAATCACACAATAAGCCAAATACAAGTACATATAGTATGGGTAACAAAATATAGGTATGGAGTTTTGAAAGGTGATATACAAAAGCGATGCAGAGAGATAATTATACAAATATGTGATGCCGAAGATATTAGAATATTAAAGGGAGTGGTAAGTAAAGACCATGTCCATATGCATATAGAGTATCCTCCAAAAGTGTCAGTGAGTGATATAGTAAAGAAGTTAAAAGGACGAAGTTCAAGAAAGTTAGAGGAAGAGTTTAAAGAACTATCAAAACAATATTGGGGAAAGCATTTTTGGGCGATAGGATATGGAGCATGGAGTACGGGAAATGTAAGTCAAGAGATGGTTAATGAGTATCTTGAACATCATAGAAATCCATCAAATAAAGATTTAGCTAATATGATATTGGAATAAGAGAGGAAAGTAATCTACGCGTCAGCTAGGACTTTCAGTCCGTTACACTCAACCTATGTACTTTTAGTGCATAGTGGTTGAGTTCTGATAATATAAGAACAGATATTGGTGTCAAGGATATAGAGCATTAAAATAGTTCCTTATTATCTAGTGGTGGTTGTACTCTGTCTAAAAAGAAATCAGAGGTATCACAATCATCTAACATTAGAAAAAAATTATCCCATTTATTTTGAGGTTTAGGTCGTATAACTAAGGTGTCTCCTACTTTTTCTATATAGACTTCTGTTGTATTAACTCTAAACTCTTTGGGAATTCTGATGGCTTGGCTTCTGCCATTTTGAAATACTTTTGCTAGTTGTGTCATGGCTTACTCCTTTTGGTATATATCTTTAAGTATATATCAATGACTTAAGTAATTAGCTTAATTGTTGTAATTATTGAAAATCTACGAGGACACTCTTTGAGTATCTCTTTCTCACTAATCTTTTAACACTTTTTATTTACATCTTTATCAAAACTCAATTTTCCATAGCCCTGTAATTTACTTTTTGCACACATTAAAGCATCAACAAAATCTATATTTTTATTTTCTACAATATTTAAAGTTTCTATGAGTAAAACTTTATCTCCGACTACACCTCTAAAAGCAACTAATCTTTTTTAAATCATTTATGACTTCATCTTTAGGTAATTTATAAAATTTAATTAAAACAAATAAAACTTCCATTACCACAGGTTCAAGTATTTTCACTTCATACTCTCCCGACTCTATTTTTGTAAAAATCTCAGTTGCTATTTCTAAATGTTTTTTATGGTCACCTACCAAAAACGGATGATGACATTGGTATCAATAAGATAAACCATATTTTCCACTCATCATTTGTTTCATAGCTTCCTCTTTTGCCATCTCTAAGTCATCTACTTTGGCAACTCTATCTTTATATTTCCCTGCCATTAACGCTACAATAGAGTGTTTTTTAATAGGGTAAACAATAGCTACACTTTTATTTTTACGCTTATCTACAATAGTAAAAGCTTCGGTAAGTTTGGTTAATAGAGAGATATTTTTTTGTATATCTCCTATAGATATAGTATACATGGGTATCCTTTTATATAAATGTAATTTCATTATATATAAATATGTATTAATTGTGAGTTAAGTTGTTTTGAAATATTTTTTTATACCTTCTTTATAAGATATGTGTATAATAAAAGTATGTATAAATATAGGATACTTTCATACCTTTCTACACAACTCAAAGTTCCATGCCCATCATATCCCCGATTTGCTCTTTAAAGGCAAAAAGAGATTCAACATCGTAGATCTTTAAAACATTCATCATCTTCATAAAAACCCAAAGACCTGATAGTAAAGCAGGTGTTGTAAATTCTTTGTTCTTTTCAATAAGTCGTCCTGAGAGTTGCACTAAAAACTTTCTAACAGCAGGAGCATTTTTCTCTTCCGAACGCTCAATCTTCCAAACAAACAATGTAGCATACGAGACCACGAGAAGTCTTCTAAACAGAGCCATTGGAGTTTCTTGTTGCCAACTTTCAAGATTAAATCCAGCAGATTTTAAAAGTTTAAAATAGCTTTCTATTTTCCATCTATGATAATACCAAGTACCAATAGTTGTGGCTGTTACCTCTTTGGGAACATTGCTCAAAAGCATCCATTGGGCAACAATATTATTGTCTTCATCAACCAATCTCTCCACCACAAACCTTGCCTTAATACTTTTTCCTTCTGTGAAGATAGTTTTTCGCTTACCGTCCTCGCCAAGTACCGATTTCGTGGCATCTCTTTTTATATTTACCTCTATTTCATTGACAAATATCTTCACCTTTTGCATCTTTTTATCCACTTTATATTTAATGGTTTTAAGGTAGCTTCCTAGCGTTAATTCTTTTGCTAAATCTCCTTGTTTTACCTCTCTATCCTCGTCAGGCAGGTAAACTTTGTGATTTGATTTAGCTCGAATCAGATAGCACCAAGCATTGGCTTCATACTCTCTCATTAAGGCTACACTATCTCCTTCTCGGTCAATAATATCAACCAACTCTTTTTCAAACTTATAATTTTCTCGTATGTATTTAGTTCTTTGAATCAACTCCTCTAAATGCGTCAAGTCTGTATCAATATTGCTATCATAAGTGGAGTATATCTTCTCACTTGTTGCCAAGTTTTGGGCTAAGGCACCCAAAGGATTTCCTTTCTCATCCATTGCCAATGAACCTTGCAAATCATAGCCTATTTGTTTCGCATTCCCTTTCTTATTCTTAGTCACAAGTTCCTGTTTCTTTGTATGCTTTTTATAGTCCAAATGTGACCAATCATAGGCTACCAAGGTATAGTTACCTACTCTTTTGTTACTTTGCTCTACCACTTCTTCTATGATTGGGTCATTGAGTGAGGGAATTGTTACTTCTTCATTATTATAAAATCGCCATGACGCTTGGACTTGACTCCATCCATCAGTCTCTAATACTAGGTTCATTCCACTTTGGCTTTTATGTTTTGTATTCATCTCACCTCTTACTAATTTCTCATATCTTTTTTTAGTCTTTTATTCATGTCTTTTCTTTTACTTGAATAATAGCACTTTTTCTTTTAGGTTGGTTGTGTAGAAAGGTATGGATACTTTAGAATAAAAATTTTAGTATTATGTCATTCGGGCATTAAAATCTTTAGGAGTTTATGATGAAAAATAAAGCTTACTATCTCAATTTAGAGTATGAAATAGCGACAAGAAACCTTTCAGAAGATGAGGGTGGAGGGATTTTAGCCTACTATACTGATTTGCCCTTTATCGCAGGAGATGGGGAGAATATGGAAGAAGCCATCAATGATGCAAAATCTGCTTTTGGCTGTTATGTAGATGTGGCATTAGAAAAAGGAGATGTGATTAAAGAGCCTTCACATCTGATGAAGACAAAACGCATTAATATCACTATTCCTCTTTATGCTTTGGAGAAGATAGATAAATATGAGAAGAGTCATAATATAAATCGGAGTACCTTTCTGGTTGAGAGTGCTTTGAAGTAGGTTGGGGTTTAGGTTTGCATTCCTAGTATTATTTTTTGCTACTTTAGATAAGGCTACCCCAACTAAAAAACAAACTAAATAGAGTATAATATCAACCATGAAAGAAATCACAAAAGCAGAAGCCGAATTATATAAAGAGACAGCAAAGATATTAAAAGGGACGCAGAGACGAGTGTTTATGGCTCGTGTAGTAAAAGCATTGGGATATGGAGGACAGTATTATGTGGAAAAAGAGTTCCACTGGAATCGTGAGACACTGAAGAAAGGGAAGCAAGAACTAGAAAGTGGAGAAGCAATTATAGATAATTTTTCAGCAAGAGGGAAAAAGAGAATAGAAGAGAAATTGCCAAATTTATCAATAGACATCAAAAGTATTGTCGATGGAGAAGCCCAAACAGACCCCACATTCAAGACCACAGAATTGTTTACACGAATAACCTCAAGAGAGGTTAGAAATCAACTCATTATTCAAAAAGACTATACAGATGAGGAGCTTCCAACAGAAGAGACGATCAGAAAAAGACTCAATGAATTAGGATATTCCCTAAAAGAAAGTGACAAAGGTCAAAACCTAAAAAAATTATTGAAACAGATGAAATCTTTGAAAACCTAAAGAAAATGCATCAAGAGTGTGAAGCCGATGAAAGTATATTACGAATTTCAATAGATGCCAAAGATAAAGTGAGACTTGGCAAATTATCAAGAGGAGGTTCATCAAGAGTCGAAACTAAGGCACTTGACCATGATTTCTATGATGAGACTATCACTCCTTTTGGACTATTCTTGCCTGAGAATAATCAAACCTACCTCTATATGAATGAGACATTTACTAGTAGTGACTTTATTGTGGATTGTATTGAAGATTTTTGGAAATCCAATAAAGATACATTTCCAAAAGTCAAAAAGCTTCTACTCAATTTTGATAATGGAGGAGAAAATAGCAGTCGCAGAACACAATTTATGAAACGTATTGTTGATTTTGTAGAAAAGGAAAAGATTGAGATTGATCTAGCATACTATCCTCCCTATCACAGTAAATACAATCCTGTAGAGAGAGTTTGGGGTGTATTGGAGAAACATTGGAATGGTACTTTACTTGATAGTATTTCAAAAGTAATGGGGTTTGCGAAGAGTATGACCTACAATGGCGTTTCACCCATTGTCAAGCTTGTGGATAAAGTTTATCCTACAGGTGTGAAGCTTAGTAAATTAGAGATGGATGAAGTCGAGGATAAAATAATTCGACTTCATGGTTTAGAAAAATGGGCTGTTTCTGTGCCTTATAGAGGATGATTATATTGTGGTTTATTTTATTGGGGTAGCCTAACTGGATATAAAATTATCAAAGTATTTTTATTGTTGGGCTAAAAGTATTTTTATTTGTGTTATACTTTATCTAAAAGAAGGTACGTTTCATGCAAAAGTTAGTCAGAGGTCAAAATATATCTATCAATGATTTTATTCATCAAACAATAACAATTAAAATTCAATGGAAATGTACGAATGATATTGATATTTCTCTTTTTATGTCAATACCTTCGCCAAAATGAAAAAGAGCATATTTTTAAAAGTTCAAACCCGTAAATAGGAGGGTTAGAGAAGAAGAAAATAGCTATTTTTTAGTAAAAATACAAATTGGCTAAGGTATTGTTATGTTGGAAGATAATAAAATTAAAGTGAATGGAAGATTTTATCTATTTTAATAATGAAAATACTAAATCTATTCAATTGCTCTCTGGAAATAAAAATGCTACTTTTACTATAAATATGCACTCTTTATCGCAAAATATTAATAAAATTCCGATAATTATTACAGCAGATAATAGCTTTAATTTGAGTTCATTATCATTCTTGGAAATTCGTTTTAATGATAATCTTGTATATGAATTAGAGGGAATTAGAGAAGAGAAATCCATTATTATTGCTGAACTTTACGAACGCAGTAATCTATGGAAATATAAAATTATTGCCCAAGGTTTTAATAGAGGTTTAGAAAAAATTGCAGTAGATTTTGGTTTAGATTTAGCCTCTTTATCACAAGAAGAGAAGAATAAAAACCTTTAGGAAATCGCCCAAAGATGTGATTTCTGAAAATATTAAACATATCAAAAGTACATTACTTGAGGATTAAACCTTCTATTGATAATGCTGTTGAGAAGAAGCATAATGAGAGCGATACGAGAATGATTATTGACAAAATTTTCATAGAAGCTTTAGGCTATAAAAATAGAAGAACTAAAGACAGAACAACGTATACAAGGACGAAGAGCAGATTATATTTTATCTGTGAATAATGTTGATTGTATTGTGGTTGAAGCCAAAAAAGCTGGTATGGCTTTACGAGAAAAGCAGGTTTTTCAAGCCACTTCTTATGGAGCATATTCGGGGATTAAATGGGCATTATTGACGAATTTAAATCAATGGCAACTTTATTATATTAACGCTGGTGACAAAATAGAACCTGAATTGGTATTTTGTATTGATTTGGATGTGATTCGTGATGAAGATGTGGAAATGCTTTTTAAAATTTCTAAAAATGGTATTTTACGAAAAGGATTATTGGACAAAGTGAGAGAGAAGAATAGGGCTTTGAGTCAAGCCAATATTATTTCTACACTACTTACAGATAATGTCTTGGATAAAATGAGAACAACGATAAATAAAGACAGTGCCTATAAAGTATCCAATGAGGAGATTCAAAAGACTTTAGAAAGTTTTTTGTATTTGTGAGGGATGAAAGGTGAACTACAATAAACTAAAATGCATTGGTTCTAAAGCAAAGCGTTATAATCGTATTGGAAATTCTATTGTTATTCCTATGGTAGAGGCGATAGCCAAAGAGGTTAAAGTTCAGATTTTGGAGAGTGAGGGGAGTGTAGAGAAGCTTAGGAAAGTAATACAGCAGACTTCGCTGTTTGACTTTGTCAAAACGTCTCCCTAAATACTCTGAAAAGTATTATTTAAAAAGAGTCCTAGGATGATGAAGAGGCTGATACCTGCTGATTTGTTGTAGAGTTTGTTGGCTGTGATAAAGATTAGCAGTAGGGTGGCTACTATCATGGTGGCTATGTCAAAGATGTAGGCAGAGGCATCAATATTCAGAGGGTTGGTGAGGGCAGCTGCTCCTAGGACTACGGTGGTGTTTGCCATGTTGGAGCCGATGATATTTCCTATTGCCATATCTACTTTGCCTTTGACAGCAGCAGAGATACTTACGACCAATTCGGGTAAGGATGTACCTATGGAAATCATGAGAATACCTATAATCCATTCTGAAATACCAAAACTTTTGGCTATGTCTGAAGCAGATTCTACGGTAAAGTGCGCACCGATAATGACTAAAATAAATGCACCCAAAAGTAACGGAATGGTTTTGCCCCAAGAGAAGTCTTCGTCTTCCAGAGGGGGCAGGTCATCTTTTGGGATATTTTTGGCATCTTGCAATAAAAAGAGTAGATACGCAGCCATGAGTAGGAGTAAAAGTATCGCATCAAAACGTGAGATAACCCCATCAATAATCATGAGGATAAAAACCAAGACAGGTACCAATGCCCATGTGCTGTCTTTGGCAAAGAAGTCTCTTTTTGGGTTAATCTTTTTGGAGATGAGGAACACTGTAGCCAAGACTAGGGTAATGTTGAGGATATTACTTCCTATGACATTGGACAGAGCGATATCAGATTTACCGTTATAACTAGCAGCAATACTCGCAGCCATTTCGGGTAGAGAGGTACCCAAGGCAATGAGTGTAGCTCCGATAATAAATTCAGGAATCTTAAACTTTACTGCAATACGTTCACTTTGGGTGATAATGAGGTCTGCACCCCAAATGAGTACAGCTATGGCAATAACAAATATAACAAAATCCAACTTCTTACTCCTTGATTCTTACAATTAAACTTTTGGGCAAAGCAAATATTTCGATAATCTCTTGTTCTTTTCTACGCATTTGACCTTGGTCTGTCTCATGGTCAAATCCTAGTAGGTGTAACATACCATGGATAAACAGTAGGCTAAGCTCTTCTTGTGGGCTATGCCCAAAATACGATGCTTTGCTATGACAAAGGGTTCTGAGATGACAATCATTCCCAAAGGTATAGTAGAAGCACTATCTACAAAAGGAGTATCAATAGGAAAAGAGAGTACATCCGTACTTTCTGCTTTGCCTCTACATTGGGCATTGATACGCTCCATGGATATATCATCAGTAATGATGAGTTCTACTTCTTGTGGGCTTAGTGATTGGGCAATGATTTCTAGCTTACTTAGGTCTATTTCTAAGGATGTTTGGTTATCTATGTCTATCATTTTGGAAGTTTACCCAAATATTGGTAAAATACGCGTAAATAAAAGACAAGAGAGGTCAGAGTATGAAGAAGTTAGCTGTTTGTATTATATCAGGAGGGATGGATAGTGCCTTAAGTGCGAAAATTGCCCAAAATGAAGGTTATGAGATTATCGCCTTACATTTTAACTATGGACAAAGAACACAGGGTAAAGAGTTAGCCTGTTTTCGTAAGATAGCCTCCTATGTAGAAGCGATACAATCGTATGAAATTGATTTGCCCTTTTTTGAGCAGATTGGAGCATCAGCACTTACAGACAAAAGTATTGACGTACCTATGGGAGGACTTACAGAAGGAGTACCTGTGACCTATGTGCCTTTTAGAAATGGTATCTTTCTTTCTATTGCTTCGGCTGTAGCAGAGAAGTATGGGGCTGAGGCATTGTTTATAGGGGTGGTAGAAGAAGACAGTTCTGGTTATCCTGATTGTCGTCAAATCTATATTGAGCAGATGCAAAAGGCAATCAACCTTGGAACCAAAGACGAAACAACATTGACTATCAAGATGCCTTTAGTGGCATTAAAAAAACATGAAATTGTAGCGAAGTCTTTGGAGCTATCTGTACCCTTGGAGAGTACATGGAGTTGCTACCAAGCAGAAGAGGTCGCTTGTGGTACTTGTGATTCTTGTCGTTTGAGACTTCAAGGATTTGCAGGGGCAGGGGTTATAGACCCTCTGTGCTACCATATTGGGTAAAATGATTGATAATAAATTGGAACTCATAGCTATGGCTAGGATACTTGGCAAGTCCTTCTGCTAGGAATTGGTGGCGTGTCATTTGTCTATCCCATAATCTGTAGGTAAGGGTTCTAAACCATTTCTTTTCATCTGCTGTAGCGAATTCTATACGTTCATATTCCATATCATTTTCGATGTCTTCTCCAATGCTGTTCATCGTCTTTTTATAGATAGCCATTTTCGCAGGAGTAGGTTGTAAATCGCTTGTGGGAATAGGGGTGGTGCTTTGGGTATGAGTAGTGTTATAGCTAGTATTGCTGGTATTGCCAGTATTATGCATATCTATGGCAGGAGTACAAGCAGACAACAGTAAACATGAGAGCGTGAGTACCAAGGCAGAGTTCGTGCTTTGCGTCATGGATATTCCTTCTAAAATAAATTTTGTACGCTATAATACCTAAAATATTTTTCTCTAAAGGTTAATCCTATGATACAAACCCCTGCAAGTGCTCCTCAGGCTATAGAAGCCAATCTTTTAGTACAAGGCTTACAAAGCTATTTTGTGAGTAAACTCAATGCCCTTTCTTTGGAACATGGTGAAGGTAAATCTTGTGAGGTGGTAACGTGGGGAAGAGATAAGGGTAGCCATGGTGGAGGATTACGCTATGAAAGCAGAGATGATTTGGTCTTCAATAGGGGTTCGGTCAATGTTTCACAAGTACATTATGATGACGATGAGAGTAAAAAACTAGGGTCTGCTACAGCTATTTCTACTATTGTTCACCCACATAATCCTCATGCACCCTCAATGCACATGCACATTTCATGGACGAAAATGCGTGATGGAGAGGGCTATTGGCGTATGATGGCAGATTTGAACCCTTCTTTATGGGAAGAATCAGTACTAGATAAGAAAATATTTTCTGCTATGTTAGAAGACTTGTCAGAAACGCTATATGCATCAGGTAAAGCACAAGGCGATAGATACTTTTCTATCCCTGTATTGGGTAGGACACGAGGGGTGAGTCACTATTATTTGGAAGGGTACAATTCAGGTTCTTTTGACAAAGATAAAGCCTTTGCTCAAAAGTTTGGCGAAGCTGTGATAGATAGTTATATCAATATCGTCTCTTCCAATCTCAATGCTTATCCCACTTTTAGGGAAGAAGAAAAGCAAAAGCAATTGGCATACCATACCTTGTATTTCTTTCAAGTCTTGACACTAGATAGGGGGACTACTTCAGGATTGTTGGTACACAGTCAAAATGATAGTGGGATTATGGGGTCTATTCCTGCGTATATAGACAGAGAACTGTTGGCATCATGGAAAGAACGTATGCCCAAACCACAAGATAAATTGCTAGAATCACTCTTAAAAGCCTTACCTAAGCTTATGCCCACCCCAATAGACGCAAAGACGAAAATAGCCTTGGCTAAGGCTGTGCGTAAGCATTACAAGAAATATCCCGAAGCCTTAATTCTACAAGCGAGTGCTGAGGTTATTTGAGGATGTTTTCTACCTTGGAAATAATATCTTCAATTTCCAAATCTTTCATAGCATTCTCTTCTGTAAGTTTTGTAATGTCTTTGTCTTTGTTTTCTATCACTATATTGAGTGCTTGAATTTTTTCTTCTAATGTTACTTTCTCAATTTTGAGTGACTTATAGTGTTCACCCATTTTAGAAACGCTTTGGTCTAGTAGCTCTACGATTGTTTTTTTATCCATGATAGAATCCTTATTTAAATATGGTGGCATATTAGCATATTTTTACTAAATACCTTACAAAAAGAAGTGATTGATAGGACCTGAACCTTTGCCCAATTGCTTGTACTGTGCTTCTTTGATAGCCTGATTGAGATATCTACATCCTTTGCGTACAGCCTCTTCTAGGCTCTGCCCTTGTGCCAAAAATGTAGCAATACTAGAAGATAAACTGCATCCCGTACCATGGGTATTTTGTGTATCAATAGCTGGGTTCTTGATACAAATTACTTGTTTTTTAGGGTGAATATACAGGGTATCGGTCATTTCTTCAGAGATATCAAGATGTCCACCTTTGAGTAAGACAGAGATTTGATACTTTTGCCCTAGTGCTTCAGAGGCACTTTGGACATTGTCTAGGGTAATGGCATGACCCAAGAGTATTTCTGCTTCTGGAATATTGGGGGTGAGCAGTGTCACATAAGGCAAGAATTGTCTTAAGCGTTCAATGGCCATCTCATCAATGAGGTTTCTGCCTGATGAAGCTACCATTACAGGGTCCAAGACAATATTTTGTACCTTATATTTCCTAAGCATACGCTCTACAGCTTCTATCGCTTGGCTAGAATGAAGCATACCTATTTTGATAGCCCCAAAGTCAATATCATCAAGTACTGCTTCCATTTGAGCCTCCAAATGAGGTATAGGAATGGCATGTATATCGCGTACCCCTTGGGTATTTTGGGCAGTAGTAGCTGTAATGACTGTAGAAGCATAGCCTCCATTGGCTGAAATACTTTTGATGTCTGCTTGTATTCCTGCACCTCCACTGCTGTCTGAACCTGCAATGCTAAGGACACAATAGTAGGGTGTTTTGCTAGGTATATTCACGGTTGGGTATCACTTTTATAGGATAAATTTGAAATCAGACGCTATTTCTTGGGCTAGTATAGCAAGTATTTATGAGTCTCTATTGACAAGCGTAGCCAAATAAACTAAAATACCCAAAATACTCTCTTAGGAAACACAAAATGGACATATATACACAATACAATTACGAAAAAAAGTGGATGAAAACATCAAGCAAAGATGCCTTACGCATGATAGAAGAAGAGATGCCCCAAACCGATGCCCAAGGTATATTGGATTACATTATCTCCGAACTCAAACAAGGCAAGAAAGTGACCTTGGGAACGTGTCGGTTTATGTCTAAAGAGGCTTAAATTTAATCTTCATCTGCTAAAATAATAAATAAAATAAAATTACTAGTACTTCTCAGGAATAGCAACATATTTTAACATATTTGGGGATTGTTTATCTTGTTGTCCTAAGTTATGATGACATACGCATTTGTATGTTATTTCTACCCCATTGATGGGGGGCTAAAGCCTATACATCTGTCTTTATCGTTGTGAGGAATGCTATAAAAAATTCTTCATATCAAATGTCATCGCAAGGTTTATCAATCCAAGTCACTTGTGTTTTTCTTAGAAAGCTTCCCATTCGTTCACCTTTTTTTCTTCTAGTGAAACTTTTATATATGATGTTAAATACTCTATAAATCTCACTTTCATCCAAACTGTATGGCGTTGGTTTTAGCTTTAAAATCGTTGAACTCTTAAGTGATTCTTTACATACTCGAAAAACGCATCAATTGGGTTTTCAAACTCCTCTATAAGTTTACCTATATCTTCCACTCTTCGTATCATTTCTTTTCTCTATGATTTCCAACACTGTCGAATATTTATGACCATCTTTAGCTTCCACCTGTGCCATCTCCACCACTTGATGGTGGCTTGTGTGGTTTTATCTCTTTATCATCAGGAGACTTGAACAATGCCCTATTTTGTCATCAAAATATATAGCTACTTCATCTATGCTTTCATCAGCTTTTATTTATACTGTTAAAAATATTACTTTATATCTTTTAAAGAACTCTAAAAAACATTCCTCTTTTATATTTTTAATCAAACACTTATTATATTCTACAAGTTCCTAATATATGAAAATATCTGTTTATCATTGCTGGTTTTAACTCTTTAGCTTTTATCAGGACTAGGGAGTGCAGTAAGCTTACTTAAAGCTATTTTCTGAATTCCATATCATTTACTTGGGTCTGCTTTTTGTCATTGACATAACTCTTGTAAAAGCTGGCAATAGATTCTTATGAGGAGATTGCTTGATACTTTTGGACTCATCATAAAGTGTGTCAAGATAACTTTATCTCCCTAAAATGGATCGCAAATCACTTACAACCACATCAGAAAAATGTTCAAAAAGCTTCTTTGAATATTATGGCTGTTTACATTCTATGAGAAAATCAACTGTTCTACAATCTTTTTATATTTAGTAGTTCTCGTTCACTCTGATATCGGTTTCGGACAAGCGTTTTGTATGCCTCTCTATCTCTTTATCTCAAAAGTGTAGTGAAGTT
>JAUZSQ010000036.1 GCA_030949325.1 Sulfurovum sp. | reverse complement strand
TGTTAAAAAATCTAGGTCATCATATTGATATAGTCTCCGATGAGAATATATTTCTCAATAAAGTAGAAGAGCATAGCTATACTTTTGTCATTTATGACATAAGCCCTTTTAAAGAAATGAAGTGTATGGTAAGTGATATTATAAAAGACAATGGTTCCAGACCATTTGTAATACTAGGAGATGATATATATGAAGAGGAAGAGTGCTTCGAGGTATTTCCCTTAGGTATTACCGCTGAAGAAATAGCACAAAAGTTACAAGACTCTCTCAACAATGAGAAAGTCTCCTAGCCAAGATTATTTGGCTTTTTCCAAATATTTACCCTCAACAGTATCGACTTTAATCATTTCCCCTACAAGCACATGAAAAGGTACTTGTACAACTGCTCCACTCTCTAAAGTAGCAGGTTTTTTACCCCCTTGAGAGTCTCCTTTGAAGTTTGGTGGTGTATCGATAATCTTAAGTACCACCGTCTGTGGAATCTCTACAGAAATAGCCTTACCTCCATGAAATAAAATTTCTGTCTCCATACCATCAATCATAAAAGAAAAGGTATCTTTGCCTACATTGTCATGCATGAGTCCAATTTGGTCAAAGGTCGTCGTATCCATAAACTGAAGTAACTCTCCATCATCATAAAGATATTGCATGGTCTTTTGTTCGAGTTCAGGGATTTGAAATTTATCTCCTGCATGTACCGTTTTTTCGATGGTTTTTGATGTCGCAAGGTTTTTGATTTTCATACGGACAAAGGCTGCACCTTTTCCTGGTTTGACATGCTGAAAATCTGTCACTTTATACGGATGCCCCGTAATCTCAAGTCTTGCACCTTTTTTGATGTCGCCCATGCTTAATATAGCCATAACTATCTCCTTAGTAAATAATGAGGGATTATAGCAAATAGATGATGTGAGAGGGATAAAAGAGAGCAGACAATGGGCTAATCAAAGCCCAAGACTATATTAAGACTTTTTATCAAAGTCCATTGCTTTTGAATTGTCCATGAGAACAGGGACAAAAAGTAAAGAGACAAACACAGCAGCAACGGTACCAGAAATCAATGCCACACCTAAGCCACCAAAGACGGGGTCACCTGCTAGTAAGGCAGAACCCAAGATAATCGCTACAGCAGTCAAGGCAATAGGCTTAGCACGTGTAGCAGCTGCTACAGCAATAGCCCTACGTTTCTGTATACCTTCACCTTCCATAAGAGATTTTGCAAAATCTATCAACAAGAGTGAATTACGAGAAGAGATACCAATGAGCGCAATAAATCCTATCAAGGAGGTCGCTGTCAAAAAGAAAGTCTCAGTCGTAAACCAATTGGCAATCCAATGCCCAAGAATCACACCAATAAGTGACAAAAATGAACCTAGAAGTACAATCCCTGAGATAGCAAAGCTTTTATAGTAAATAACCAATAATAAGAAGATTAAAACCAAAGCAGAGATAAATGCACCTCCCAAATCTCTAAAGGTATCTAGTGTCACTTTCATTTCTCCATCCCAACGAATAAGAAACTCTTCATGGGTTTTTCTGTCTTCGAGTGTAAAGTCAAACATATAGGTTGAGAAACCTGCTTTGGTGATAATATAATCATTTTCAAATTTTTCCAAGAGCTTGTCTCGTGCTTCAAGTAGAGGATACACTTGTGAGACCATATCTGTCTCAGCAATAACATTGGTCATACGAGAGAGGTCTTTATGCATAATCATATAATTTGATTTGGCTTTCTTAATATCGACGACTTCAGAGAGTGGTACCATCATACCTCTCATGTTCATCAGGTTCAACGAAGAGAGTTTCGCATGAAGTGTCTCTACCGTAGAAGCTGATAATTCTTTACTTTCTCTATCAAGTACGAGAAACATATTGATTTGGTCAGGTGTATTTTGAGAATTTTTATGGGCTACAATCATCCCTTCAAAAGCAAGATACAAGATATTATTGACTTGCTTAACACTCAATCCTGACCTCGCTACTTTTTCTTTATCAGGAATGAGTTCAAATTTTTCAAAATTCTCATCCGCCATAATATCAATATCGACAAGACCTTCTGTATTGGATAGCGTATCAGCTACATCTACAGCCAATGAACGTACCTGAGAGAGGGTTTCACCATGAATCTCAACCACAATAGATGCCAAAGTAGGAGGACCTGAAGGTTGCTCTATAAACTTAATATTCGTGCCTCTTACCAAAGGTACACAAGCCCCTTGAATCTCTGGACGTAAACGCTGTACCATCAAGAAAGAAGGCTCTGCACGATGATGCTTATCGCTGAGATTAATAGAAATTTCAGCAACATTTTCTGTTTGTTTCATACTTGCACCTTTGACAAGTCCTGCATAATCCAAAGGAATACCTTGACCTAAAAAGAGTGCAAGGTTCATCACTTCTTTTCCTTTTTTCAAAAAGTCTATGACACAGTGACTTACCTTGCTAGTCTCTTCAATCGAAGACCCTGAAGGTGTATCAACATAAATAGAAAAAGTATTGGCACTTTTGCCTGGAAGCATTTTTGCCAAAACCATTTTGGTAGGAAACATCATCAATGAAAGGAAAAAGGCTGTAGCTGTTAAAATAACAACCATTTTTTTCTTTCTTTTACTATCAAGAATATTATAAATAAAATTTTCAAATTTATTCATTACTTCTCCTCCTCTTTCGTCGTATTAGGGTGTTTATGTTCTGGCTTTTTCAATAGTTTTAAACTCAAATAAGGTGTAAAGATATACGCCACAAAAAGTGAAGCAATCAATGCTACAGGCACATTATACGGAATAGGTTTCATAAATGACCCCATCATCCCTCCTACAAATGCCATAGGTACCATCGTCAAGATAATCGCTAATGTAGCAATATTGGTAGGTGCTCCAATCTCATCGGTAGCTTCAATGAGTAACTCACTCATCTCTTTGTCTTCTACCCCCTCCCTGTGTAAATGTCTATGAATATTTTCAATCACAATAATCGCAGCATCGACAAGTAAGCCCAACGAGAGCAGAAGTGCAAAGAGCGTAATCCTGTTCATCGTTTGTCCTGTCACCCACGCAGTAAAGAGTGTCACTGCCAAAATAGCAGGTACAGAAAATGTCACAATTAAAGATTCTCTCCAACCCAAGGCAAAGACCAGCATTAGAGCGATAATAATAATCGTAATAATCAAGTGACTCATCAATTCATTGACAGCTTCATTGGCACGTTCACCATAATTTCGCGTAATCAAATATCCTATGCCCAAGTCATCAAAATCACCTTGATAAGAGTGTAATATTTCAACCACATCTTCTGATACAAGAACTGCGTTCGTTCCTGCTAGTTTGGCTACGGTCATAGTAATTTGATTGGCTATAGGACTCAAGGTATCATTGACATCTGTTTTAAAAGTATTTTGGCTGCTTGAAAGTTTTGAATATCCATACCATGTGTCACAGAGGCTACATCACGCAAATAAATAGGAGACCCCATATATTGTGTGATAATAATAGAACCTACATCTTCTACACTTTCAATCGCATTTTTGATACCAAAAATCACCAATTTACCACTACTGGTTCGACCTTTGACATCTGGTACATCCACAGCTACTGATTGTACAGCTTCCATAATTTGCCCCAAAGAAAGATGATATGCAGAGAGTTTTCCCATATCTACTTCGATATTATATTGGGCTTTTCTTGCACCTTTGAGTGTCGTTTTTGCTACATTATCTACAGCATTAATATTTTGCTGTACTTCTCTTACCATCTCAAAGAGTGAAATATCATCTACATTTTTACCTTCTTTGGGATAAAATGCCACCGTCACAATAGGAATATCTATATCTATATCAAAAGGTTTCACCAAAGGTTGCATGACCCCTTTAGGCATAGAATCCATATTTTGCATCACTTTATCATACAATTTTAGATTAGAATCTTCTCTATTTTCTCCAATATAATACATCACATTGACAATACCCACATTGTCCATAGCCATACCATAGACATGTTCAATACCCTGTACTTCTCGTAATTTACGTTCAAGAGGTTTGAGAATAATATTTTCAATCTCTTTAGGCGTAGCCCCTGGAAGAGGGACAATGATAGCACCACCTGATATAGCAATTTGAGGGTCTTCTTCTCTAGGCATAGTATTGAGGGCTAAGTACCCCATAATAAACAAAAACATACCCAGTACTGCGGTCAAAGGACTTCTCATAAATCCTTTGGCAAGTGTACCTGCAATGTTTACAATCTCATATTCTTTGTTCGTTTTTACAGTTTCCATAAATACCTACTTCCTATTAGAGTGTAGCGTAAGCTACAGAAATACAAGCGTCCAATGCTTGTAAATCATCAATCACTTCTTGGGTTACCTTACCATCGATATGTACCACAGCGAGTGCTTGTTTTTTACTATCTCTACCCAATCTAAAATCAGAAATATTAATACCATGTCTAGCCATAAGATGACCAACATCACCAATAACCCCTGGGGTATCCGTATTTCTAAAGAAAATCATAGTGCCTTTTGGCTCAACATCAAGCATATATTCATCAATCTCAATAATACGCTGTACAGTATCCTCAAATACTGTTCCTGCTATAGAAATCGTACCTTCTGCCGTAGTCAGTTTAATCCCTACTTTGTTGGTAAATCCACAGTTATTAGGCTTCTCATCTGTCACAAGCTCAATCCCTCTTTCTTCTGCCACAAATTCAGCATTGACATAATTGACTTTATCACCCAAAGATTCAGACAAAACACCCACCGTAGCAAACGTTCCCATAGACGCTAAATAGTGTGCAATCGGACCTGAAGCCAAAATACGAAGTGATTTAATCGCAGACTTTGGTGCAATTTGTGCAGACATGTGTCCAATCTTTTGAATCAGTTCCAAATAAGGCTTGACAAATGTGGGTAATTCATTCTCTTTAATAGGTAAATTTAAAGCATTAGGATACGAAATCCCTTTGGCTGCCAAAATAGCATTTTCAGCAGCTTGAATCGCAATATTTTTTTGTGATTCTTTGGTATTTGCCCCAAGGTGAGGTGTTACAGTCACATTATCAAGGTCAAGCAAAGGATGGTCAGTCGCTGGTTCTTTATTGAAGACATCAATCCCTGCCATCGCAATCTTACCTGAAGTGAGACCTTCCAAAGAGCATCTTCATTATAAAGCCCTCCTCTTGCACAGTTGATTAAAATCACACCATCTTTCATCTTCGCCATCTCTTTGCTATCTATCATACCAATCGTCTCAGCATTTTTAGGCGTATGAATCGTAATAATATCACAGTCTAAAATATCTTGAAAATTCTTTGTGTATTCAACTTCGAGGTCGGTAGCTTTACTAGGGTCAATATAAGGGTCAAAAGTAATCACATCCATCTCAAATGCCTTGGCACGTTTGCCCACACGAGAACCAATATTACCAAAACCAATGATACCTAGTTTTTTGTCTTTGAGTTCTGTACCATACCAATCTTGTCTTCTCCATACTCTGTCAACTTTGAGATTATTATGTGCATAAGGAAATTTACGTACACACGAAAGGATATGTGCCATCGTAAGCTCCACTGCTGCAATCGTATTGGCAGTAGGCACGTTCATAATCACAATCCCTTGCTTTGATGAGTTGGGAATATCGACATTATCTACCCCAACACCCGCACGAACGACTGCTGTAATTTTCTTCGCAGAAGCCAAAAATGCCTCATCAACATCTGTAGATGAACGTGTAATAGCCACATCGGCAAGAGGAATAATTTCTGAAATAAGTGTGTCTTTTGGCTCATCTGCGGCATTAATCAAAGTAATGGCACTATCATTGGCTAAAATATCTAAGCCATCTTGATGGATATGGTCACAAACAACGATTGTTTTTGTTGACATGGTATATAACCTTTGTATAAAGTTTTAAGTATATAAAATAGGGGAGTCATACGAAGCGTCGTAATCATCCGACTACTGAAGAAAAAAGAGCTACACCTAGGGTATAACTCTCATAGAAAAGAATATGTTATTTTTTAAATTTATCACCGAAAGCATCACCTAGAGTCATACTATCATCTTGCTCGAGATTCAGTTGATCCATAGCTTCTCTCTCTTCTTGACGCTCAAGTCTCTTCACAGATACTCTGATTCTATCTGTGTTTCCATCAATAAATGAAATAACACCTCTAATCTCTTGACCTTTTTCAATCTCCTCAACTTTGAGAGGATAAAGGTCTTCTGTTCTAATCAAGGCATCAATATTTTCTTCAAGTGAAATAAATACACCAAAGTCTTTTTTATCTTTAACGATACCTGTTACAATCGCACCATTCTTATGTGTTTCAGCAAAGGCTTTCACAGGAGAAGGCTCTAAGGCTTTCTTAGAAAGAGATACTTTACCAGCTTCTCTATCAATCTTGATAATCTTCACTTCTACTTCATCATCTTTTTTCAATTCTGATCTAGCATTTTGAGATTTGTCCCAAGAGATTTCTTGATTATGTAACAATCCTTCAATCACACCGACTTTGACAAATGCACCAAAATCAGTAATAGAAGTCACCACACCAGTCACTACATCACCGACTTTGTTTGCAGAAGTAAAGGCATCCATGGGCTTAGGAAGAAGATTTTTAAGACTAACTCTAAGTCTTCGACCTTCTTTATCAATTTCAATCACTTCAACATTGATATCAGTATTGTTTTCTAAATAATCTTTTGGATGCTTCACATTTTTGTCCCAAGAGATTTCAGACACATGAAGGAAAGCTTCAAGGTCTTCACCAAGGTCAACAAATACCCCATAAGGTTCGATATTAGAAACCGTAGCAGTGACGGTATCTCCTACCCCAATAATTGCATCAATATCAGCCCAAGGATCAGGATTGGCATCTTTGATAGAAAGAGAAAGATGTCTTTTCTTTTTATCATACTCCAAAGCAATAACATTGACTTCATCACCCTCAGCAAAATATTTAGAAGGATTAACAGGACCTTTGTGAGAAATTTGTGAATAATGCACAAGACCATCCATATCACCTACATCAACAAACATACCATAAGAAGTAATTTTCTTAATCGTTCCAATGACAGGGTCTCTATTTTCAAGTAAGACAGCTACAATCTCATCTGTTCTTGCTTTGTCTCTTTCAATCAATTCTTTACGAGAAACAACGACTGAACCTTTGTCTTTATCTACTTTAACGATAAGTGCTTTGACCTTTTTACCTACAGCTTCTACTTTGGAAGAAAGGTATGAAAGCGTACGAGGCATAAAGAATTCTAAGCCATCAACTTCAACAACATATCCACCTTTGTTCTTCTTCGTAACCACACCTTCGATAATATACTCTTGCTCATCATCATACTCAGAAATGAATTCATTGAGTGCTATACGCCCAAGTGCTGATTTGTAAGAGATACGACCTCTACCCATATTGAGTACTTGAATAGTATCATTAACTGCAAAAAGTAATCCACCCTCTTCATCTTGAATTTCCTCAAGATTGAGGTTAGCATCTCTACCACCACCAATATCTATCACTACTATACTATCGGCTTCATCAATTTTAACAATCGTACCTGTGAGCAAATCACTTCTTGACTCTGATTTTTTAAACGATTCCTCGAGCATCGCTGCAAAATCTTCTGTTTCATCTATTTCGAAATCTTCGAACTTCATACCTATCCTTATCTATCACACAAATTTTGCGTTATTATACCTCTATTTTCTTATAATAGGCGTTAAAATATAGAAAAAATGGGATATAATTTAAATGCTAGTTGGGCGATGGTCTGTGATTTGCATTGCGAGGTGTTAGCTAGGGACAGGGTTAGCCTTTAATAAAGTCTAAAATACCTTATCTTACAAAACAGAAATACCCTTCAATACCTCAAAATATTTAGGAAATGTTTTGGCTGTACACGCTGGGTCATTGATAGTCACAGAAGCTTCATCTAATGCCAATAGTGAAAAGCACATTGCCATTCTATGGTCATCATAGGTATCAATATGGGCGTGTTTTAGTTTTTTGGCTGGGGTAATTTTGAGATAGTCTTCACCCTCTTCTACTGTGGCACCTACTTTTCGTAATTCTGTAGCCATAGCAAAAAGTCTATCCGTTTCTTTCACACGCCAATTGTAAATATTGCGTAAGGTTGTGGTACCTTCTACAAAGAGTGCTAGGGTGGCAATAGTCATAGCAGCATCAGGGATATGATTGAAATCCATATCTATAGCATGGAGTTGGTCTTTGCTCACGCTTACATAGCCTTCGCCCCACTCTACTTTTGCACCCATTTTCTCTAAGACATCAACAAATTTGACATCCCCTTGTACCGAATCTTTACTCATACCCAAAACCTTGACCGTACCACCCTTAATCGCAGCTGCTGCTAAGAAATAAGAAGCAGAAGAAGCATCGCCTTCTACCATAAAGTTTTCTACTGCTGTATAGGTTTGTCCTGCTTTGATTTCAAAGGTTTTATAGTCATTATTTTGTACGCTAATACCAAAAGATTCCATAATATGTAAGGTAATATCAATATAGGGCTTAGAAACCAATTCACCTTTGATACGAATAAGCATATCTTCTTTTGCCATGGGTGAAGCCATGAGTAATGCCGTCAAGAATTGACTAGATATTTCACCATCTATCTCTACTTCTCCCCCTCTAAGTCCATTGGATTCTAGTCTTAGTGGTGGATAGCCCTCGGTTTCGAGATAGCTAATATTGGCTCCTGTTTGACGCAAAGCATCGACCAAGTGACCAATAGGTCGCTCTTTCATCCGTGGCTCACCTGTGAGGATATATTCTCCCTTACCCAAACATAAACTCGCACACAAAGGACGCATCGCTGTTCCTGCATTGCCCAAAAATAGCTCTTGTACACCCTCCGAATCAATCGCTCCTGCATTGCCTATAATACTACAAGTGGTTTTGTCTTCAGATAGGGTATAAACGACACCTAATTGCTTGAGGGCATTGAGCATGTGACGCGTATCATCACTGTCTAAAAGGTTAGTAATCCTTGTCGTTCCTTTGGCTAAACTAGCGACCAATAAGGCACGATTAGAGAGGCTTTTTGAACCAAGAAGCTGAATCTCACCTTCAATTTTTTGGATAGGTTTTAGGGTTAGAGACTCCATAGATAGACCTTTATTTTTTCATTTCTTGTATTTTACTAATGACATTTTGCACTATCCAATCAGGCGTAGATGCCCCTGCTGAGATACCACAAAACAGCTTGTTATCAAACCATGTACTTTCTAACTCTTTTTCATTTTCAATTAAATAACTCTCTTTACAATCACGCAAACAAATACTGTGTAATTGCTTGGTATTAGAAGAATGTTTCCCACCAATAACTATCATTACATCTGCCTCTTTTGCCAATTCAGACGCAGCATCTTGATTTTCAAATGTAGCATTACAAATGGTATTGAAAACACGTATTTCTTTACGTGTTTTCATCAGTGCAGAAACAATCTTGGCAAAATCTTCAGGTTTTTTGGTTGTTTGAGAGACCACTGCTACCTTACCCTTTAGAGGTAAATCTTCTAGTTCATGGGGTTCTAAGACAATAAAGGCATCATCCAAGTCTTGGGCATAGCTCACCACTCCCTTGATTTCAGGATGTGTAGCATCTCCAAAAATCACGATACTATATCCCTCTTCGCTCATCTTTTCTACAATATTTTGGGGTGTCGTTACATAAGGGCAGGTCGCATCAATAATCTTATGCTCTTGGGCATGAAGTTGTGCAAGTTCCTCTTTGGGAATACCATGCGTACGAATCACTACAGCATCATCAGTTTGAATGTCATCAATATTTTCGCTTAGTCCTATGTTGAACCCTACTTTAAGCCTATTTATTTCATCTTTATTATGAATCAAAGGTCCATAGGTCACGGAGCCTTTATGTGCTTCGGCTATTTCGATGGCACGTTTGACACCAAAACAAAATCCATAACTCGATGCTAATTGTATTTTCATCTTTTTACCTTAATGTGGCGTTACACTTATTTTGAAGTGTTGTTATAATTTGACCCATGACAGAGTCGATATCACTCTCTTGTAATGTTTTATCCATAGATTGAATGAAAAAACGAAGAGTCAAAGACTTTTGATTGCCCAAGGCTTCATCTACATAAATATCAATAGGATAACTGTCTTTGAGTAAATCCAAATTCAAACCTTGCAAAACTTTGGCTACATCATAATATTGCAAAGATTTCTCTATCACGATAGAGAGGTCTTTATACACCCCTTGAAACTTAGAAATGGGTTTAGCATTAATATGTGTAGGCAACAGTACTTCCAAATCCATCTCAGCAATAAAAGTCACAGGAATACCATAGGCTTCTTGTACTGTAGGATGAAGCTTGGCAATGAAGCCACGTTTTTTGCCTTCTATCATGATATTGGCAGATTGATAGGGATGCAATACCCTATAATTATACGTACAAGGTTCTAATTCAAAATTACCAATCACTGCTCCGACTTTCTTCGTAAAAGTAGCAAAGTCAATGGCTGTAGGTTTCCCTGCATTTTGAATACTCTCACTTTCAGATTGTCCAGAAAATACAAAAGACATCACTTCGCTTTCTTCTCTTTTTTCAGCAAAAATAGCACCTATTTCAAATAAAGGAATAGCTTTGATACTATAACTTACATTACGTTTGACAGCCGATAATAGATTAATCAGCAGTGTACTGCGTAAGGTATTGAGTTCTTCTGCAATAGGATTGGCAAGGTCAAGGGCTTCTTCGGTTACAGCAAAGCCATATTTATCCAGAAGGACTCTATCAGAAAAAACATAAGAGACATTTTCATAGAACCCAGCACCTACAGCACGATGACGTAAGGCTTTTTTGGCTTTATATCTATCTGTTACACTATTGAGACGAGGTTTCTCAGCAAAGATTAACGGTTTTGCCTTAATATTATTAATCCCAATAATACGGACAATTTCTTCAGAAATATCTTGTACATGCTTAATATCATGCCTAAAATCAGGCACCACTACAACAACTGTAGCTTCTGACATTTTATTGATTTTGAATCCAAGTTTATGTAAAATACCTACAATTTTGGAAAGCTCAATCTCCATACCAATAATAGAAGAAATCTCTCCTGCATCTACCATGACGCTATGATTTTTCCTCTTAGCTAACACAGTAAGAGAGCCTTCATAGCAATTAAATTCTGCATACGCATGAAGAAGCGTTCCCAAGAATAATAAGCCAAACTCTAAATCAGGATTAGAACCCCTAGAGGTCTTGTAGTAGAGTGCATCGGAAGTAAACGTGGTTTGAGAAAACGCTTCTACCAACACATCAGGATGAATATAACTAGCTTCAAGTAAGACCTTGGCAGAACCAGCATGGGCTTTGACCGAACTCTCTTGATTGACCCCTACAATAGAAGTACAAATACTATGACCCCTCACTTCTACAATACCTTTGTCTTTAGAGCAAGGATATATAGATATCTTATCTTCACTATTGACAAAAGCCGTACTATCATACGCGCGTAAAATAACCCCTGTCGTATGGGTAGCATACGCCAACAAACTCTCTATCGCACCTTTGACTTCGACCCCTACCATCGCTAAACGTAAGCTCAGTAAAAAATACGATGTTATATCCTCTATGGATGCTAGTTTATAATATAAATCAGCATCTAACACTCCTTCACTACGAAGCTGGGCAACCCTAGCAATACCTAGTTTTACTTTATCTTCACGATTAGGTTCAAATACCCTCATCTCAATATCCAACGCAGCAGACAAATCTCTAGCTACCCCATAAACAGAAAGACAATCCCCTCTATTGGCAGTGAGTTCCAGCTCGATAATCGTATCGATAATCTGTGGATAGGTATTTAATGCACGTCCTGCTTCGAGTGTACCAATACTCTCATCCAAAATCATGATACCTTTGCCCATAGAAGGCAATCCTAGTTCAGCAGAGGCACAAACCATCCCCTCAGACTCCACACCTCTAAGCTTGGCATGTTTGATTTCAAAATTCTCAGGCAATACTGCCCCTATCATCGCTACAGCTACATACTGTGCATCGACTACATTTTTGGCACCACAGACTATTTGCCGTGTACCTGAACCCACATCTATTTGACAGACATTGAGCTTATCAGCATCAGGATGCTTCTCTACAGAGAGGATTTTTCCTACTACTACATTGTGGTCTATGTCTATCTCCTTGATGCTATCAACTTCAAGACCAATGGCATTAAAGGTAGCATAAAGCGTCTCATTAGACACCGTACTGAGGTCTATAAATTCATGTAACCAAGATTTCGTAATTATCATCTAAACTGCTCCAACAATCTTATATCACCCTCAAATAGACTTCTAAGGTCTGGTATCTTATGCATCAACATTGCAAAACGCTCTACACCCAAACCAAAGGCATACCCACTCACATCTTCATATCCCACCGCCTTAAAGACATTGGGGTCAACGATACCACAGCCTAGTACTTCTAGCCATCCTGTATGAGAACAAATACGACAACCCTTAGCTTCACAGAAAATACAGCTAATATCTACTTCAGCCGAAGGCTCAGTAAAGGGGAAGAAACTAGGACGAAAACGTACTTCAACATCGCCAAACATTGTTTCTAAAAAGTCTATTAAAATAGCTTTAAGATTGGCAAAACTCACTTTGCCTTTGGCATCAATTACCAATCCTTCTACCTGATGAAACATCGGTGTATGCGTCACATCAAAATCACGTCTAAACACCGTACCAGGAGCAATCATCCGAATAGGAGGTTTGCTTTGTAGCATAGTGCGTATCTGTACAGGAGACGTATGCGTACGCAACAACCCCCCATCTTTGAAATAAAAGGTATCTTGCATATCTCGTGCAGGATGAAATTTAGGTAAATTTAATGCTTCAAAATTGTGAAAATCATCTTCAACCATAGGACCAGATTCTACAGCAAAGTTCAGTGCCACAAAATAATCAATAATCTTGTCCATCGTCTCCATCACAGGATGCAAGGCACCTTTTTGTGCCAAAGTACCATACAAAGAAACGTCAAGTGCTTCAGATTTGAGTACACGTTCAATCTCTTGGGCTTTGAGTACTTCGTATTGGGCATCAAAAGAAGCTTGAAGTGCTACTTTATTCTTATTTAAGCCTTGTGCAAATGCTTTTTTATCAGGACCTGCAATATCTTTCATCTTAGCAAACTCACTGGCTAAGACACCTTTTTTACCAAAAAGTTCTATACGCACTTTTTCTAAATCCTCAAGCGTCTTCGCCTGAACAATGTTCTCTTCTAGTTCTTTCATATATTCCCATTTATTTCGTAGTAATTAGTATGATTCTATCCAAAAGTTACTAATAATGTGATTTATTAAGCATTTTGTGTGTTATAATAAGTCAATTAAATCATATTAAAGGACACAATTATGTGTATATTTTGTAAAATAGTCAAGCAAGAAATCCCCAACAATACCGTCGCCGAAAATGAGCATTTCCTAGCCTTTCATGACCTCTACCCCAAAGCACCCATTCATATCCTCATCATTCCCAAAGTCCATGTCGATTGCTTTCAAGATGCTTCTGCTGAGACCATGGCAGGACTAACAACTTTTGCCCAAGAAGTAGCCAAAAAAGTAGGCGTAGATGAAACAGGCTATAGATTTATCACCAATAATGGAGAAGATGGAGCGCAAGAAGTTAAGCATTTACATTTTCATATGCTAGGTGGAGGACCTATCCCATGGGACCATTCTCATGAAGACAATCACAAGAGTTTGTAGTTTTTTGGCTATGTACTTGCAAGATGAAGATAAACAACATATTGTTAATGCATTAAAAGAAGAGATACCTGAAGTTCAAGCTATTTATCTATTTGGTAGTCAAGGTGATGGTTCGGCTACAAGTAAAAGTGATGTAGATATCGCTTATTTATCTACGGTCACACTTACTAATGTAAAACGTTGGGAAGTCTCTCAAAGATTGGCTTCATTACTTTCTATAGATGTAGATTTGATAGACCTTTCAAGTACAAATACTATTTTTAGGTATCAAATACTTTCCACTGCTAAACGTCTCTATGGTCATGGATATGAAGTAGAAAGCTTTGAGACCCTAGCCTATAGTTTTTACTTACGTTTTACACAAGAGCGTCAGCCCATAGTAGATGCCATCATGGAAAATAAATCTGTATTTGGAAAAACCTATGCCTGATGTAGTGCTAAATAAGGTTCAGACTATACAGAGATGTCTTAGGCGTATACGCGAAGAGTATGTAGGTTTTGAAGATACTTTTGAAGAAAACTTTACGAAACAAGATTCTGTCATACTCAACTTAGAACGTGCTTCCCAAGCAAGTATAGACATCGCTACACATATAGTAAAAGTCAAAGGGTTAGGCTTACCAAATACAAGTAGGGAACTTTTTTACTATGCTTTTCAAAAATAAGATACTTAGCCAAGATATTTCTAAACAGATGCAAGGGATGGTAGGCTTTAGAAATATTGCAGTACATGATTATCAAAATTTGAATATTGAAATAGTAGTGGCTATCGTTGAAAAGCATCTTGGGGATTTTGAAGGGTTTATTCATGAAGTTTTTACTGGATTTCTCCAAGAGTGCTAAAAAATATGCATAATCTTCCCTATCATCAAAGACTGCATATGTATTGAAACGTAACCCCCATAATAACCCCACCAACCCCTAAGAAATCCTAACTACCCCATCATCACTTACATTCCAAGGTAACAACGCTTCAATATCTCTACCATCCCTTTGGTAATAAGGAAACTCAGTCATAAGATACTTCAAATAGTGATATGGTTCCAATCCATTCGCCTTTGCAGTTTCAATAATAGTATACCAAGTAGCAATAGCCTCAGCACCTTTAACAGATGTAGCAAATAACCAATTCTTCCTACCAAGTACCATAGGTCTTATATGGTTCTCTGCTCCATTGTTATCTATATTGAGTCTGCCATCGGTGAGATAGACTTCTAACTTAGCAAATTGATTATTAAGATACACAAATGCTTTAGCAATAGCCCCAGCAAGTTCTTGTGCTTTATAGAACTTTGTGTTAATCCATTCTCTTATGGTGTTGATGATAGCTTGAGATTTCTCTTTTCTGATGAGTAGTTTTTTATCAGGAGGGTCATCTTTGATTTCTCTTTCTATTTTATAGAGTTTTTGTATAAGTATTATGGCTTCTTGTGCATAACGCTTACTTTCTAGGTCACTGACTCCTGATTTGACTATATCTGCAAACTTTCTCCTCGCGTGAGCCCAACACGCTAAATGTGTCATATCATTTGTTTGGACTGTAGCATTATATCCAGCATATCCATCTGTTTGGAGATAGCCATT
>JAUZSQ010000035.1 GCA_030949325.1 Sulfurovum sp. | reverse complement strand
GAAAGAATTGGTTATTTGCTACATCTGTTAAAGGTGCTGAGGCTATCGCTACTTGGTACACTATTATAGAGACTGCTAAGGCTAATGGATTGGAACCATATCACTATTTGAAGTATCTTATGACTGAGTTTCCTTATTATCAAAGGGATGGTAGAGATATTGAAGCGTTGTTACCTTGGAATGTAAGTGATGATGGGGTAGTTAGGATTTCTTAGGGGTTGGTGGGGTTATTATGGGGGTTACTAAATATCTTATCTCTTGAACCCTCTACAAGTCTTATCATATCTTCTCTAAGTTCATTTTCACTCTCTTTGTCACTAGCTATCTGTTTCGCCATGGTATGAAAATAGCTTTTTCTACTCATACTCTCTTTGGGTAAGGCAATATGATAAGTATTGCTACGTTGATAATATTCTCTTGCTTTTAGTTTTATATCATTGATGTATTGTAATCTATTGATTCCATTTTCAGTAATGACCATTTGAGGTACGGCATTAGGTTTAGAGAGCTTCTCAAAGAGTCCTTCTATAATGTTTTCATCTAAGATAAAATCTCTGAAAGCTAGATAACTTATATCATTGTCATTGATAGGTTTGACAATAGAGCCATGTGTTTTGTCCAACTCATCTACCTCTTCAAAATGTGCTTTGGCAGAATCTCTATCTACAACTATATCATTCTGACAGATAAGACATTTTATTTTGAGTTTATCTTCAATGTTTTTAAACTCGTATGTACCCACTAACGCATCTAAAAAATCACTACTTTTATCAAGTTGTTTGATTTGAGAATGATCATAAAAAGATGCAAGTTTAACTAAATGTGAACCTTTGATAGGGACATCATAAAGAAGTAGTTTACTGATTTTTAACTTGTTTCTCTGGTTTATTTCATCGACCAAATACTTTAGAGCTACCAATCCACTCATGGTATTGATTATTGATTTTGGTTTTTAAAAGTTTGGAAACATCTTGAATCTTAGGTGGTCTTTTTGCAAAAACAGATAATAATTTGCCTACGATAGGTACATGAGGTAAGATAGCCTTTAGCGAAAATATAGAGGTATCATACTCATAAAAATCTATCGTATATTCATCACATTAATTTTTTATTTTTTCTAAAAAACATTATAGCATTCTCAGACTGAAGCTACTCTATCAACTGCAAACTATTCCCTATACTCTCCTCCAAGAATGTACATAAATTTATTTTGTCATGTATCGCTATTAAATATTCATCTCTATGCTCATTTTCAATCAATGGGGGGATGATATTGTTTTGTATCGCTTGATATGCCATGAGTAGTCTCCCTACTCTTCCATTACCATCAGCAAAAGGATGTATTCTTTCAAACTGAATATGAAAATCTGCTATATCCAACAAGTCCATATCTCTATCCTTCCTATTTAGGATATATAATAAATTCTCAATATCATTAGAAATCTTATGAGGTAAAGAGAGGCTTATATCCACTCCTTTGATATACCTCTCATCCAATCTATATGCTCCAATAGGCTTAGAAACATACTCTGGTGAGACTTTCAAAGTATCTTCAAACATGATGGCATGAATATCTTTGATAAAGCTACTATCCATAACCGTATCTTTATTAGAAGCTTCACGGACAATCACATCATAGGCTTTGGCAAAGCCCAATATTACAAGTTGCTCCGAGAGTGGCTTATCCCCTGCCGTATTTCCATGTTCCAACAACTCTTTAGTTTCCCCAAAAGACAAAGTAGTCCCCTCCATAGCATTAGAGTGATGCGTAATAGAGATGCGTAATTGTCTAAAAGTTCTTCTCTTTGTCTTAGAGTGAGTGTGTTTAGTTTGTACATTTATGTCCTTTTTTAATGCAGTATCTATTTTATTTCTATCATAATCCAAAATCCAACTATTAAATTTTTGATAAGTAGCTTCCAATATTGATGCTTCCGTTTCTCTCACTTTGATATGTACTGCTATACGATGCCAATGTTCTCTTTTTGTTTCATAGTCATCTTCATAGTCATCTTCATCGTCATCTTCATCGTCATAAATTCCGTAATTTAAATGATTCTACTGTTCTTGATGAAATATTCTCAATTACCCTAAGACAAAAGTTATTTTTCTTGATTTTTTACCTATAAGAAGAATAGCGTTGACAAACTACAATTATTTCATCTTCATTTTTAATCAAAAATGAAAAATCCCAAAATACAGGATAAAAAGCATACCTTTCTACACAACTCAAAGTTCCATGCCCATCATATCCCGATTTGCTCTTTAAAGGCAAAAAGAGCCTCAACATCGTAGATCTTTAAAACATTCATCATCTTCATAAAAACCCAAAGACCTGATAGTAAAGCAGGTGTTGTAAATTCTTTGTTCTTTTCAATAAGTCGTCCTGAGAGTTGCACTAAAAACTTTCTAACAGCAGGAGCATTTTCTCTTCCGAACGCTCAATTTTCCAAACAAACAATGTAGCATAGGAGACCACAAGAAGTCTTCTAAACAGAGCCATTGGAGTTTCTTGTTGCCAACTTTCAAGATTAAATCCAGAAGATTTTAAAAGTTTAAAATAGCTTTCTATTTTCCATCTATGATAATACCAAGTACCAATAGTTGTGGCTGTTACCTTTTTGGGGACATTACTCAAAAGCATCCATTGGGCAACAATATTATTGTCTTCATCAACCAATCTCTCCACCACAAACCTTGCCTTAATACTTTTTCCTTCTGTGAAGATAGCTTTTCGCTTACCGTCCTCGTCAAATACTGATTTGGTGGCATCTCTTTTTATATTTACCTCTATTTCATTGACAAATATCTTCACCTTTTGCATCTTTTTATCCACTTTATATTTAATGGTTTTAAGGTAGCTTCCTAGCGTTAATTCTTTTGCTAAACCTCCTTGTTTTACCTCTCTATCCTCGTCAGGCAGGTAAACTTTGTGATTTGATTTAGCTCGAATCAGATAGCTCCAACCATTGGCTTCATACTCTCTCATTAAGGCTACACTATCTCCTTCTCTGGTCAATAATATCAACCAACTCTTTTTCAAACTTATAATTTTCTCGTATGTATTTAGTTCTTTGAATCAACTCCTCTAAATGCGTCAAGTCTGTATCAATATTGCTATCATAAGTGGAGTATATCTTCTCACTTGTTGCCAAGTTTTGGGCTAAGGCTCCCAAAGGATTTCCTCTTCTCATCCATTGCCAATGAACCTTGCAAATCATATCCTATCTGTTTCGCATTCCTTTCTTATTCTTAGTCACAGTTCCTGTTTCTTTGTAATGCTTTTTATAGTCCAAATGGCGACCAATCATAGGCTACCAAGGTATAGTTACCTGCTCTTTTGTTACTTTGCTCTACCACTTCTTCTATGATGGGGTCATTGAGTGAGGGAATTGTTACTTCTTCATTATTATAAAATACGCCTATGACGCTTGGACTTGACTCCATCCATCTGTCTCCAATACTAGGTTCATTCCACTTTTGGCTTTTATGTTTTGTATTCATCTCACCTCTTACTAACTTCTGATATCTTTTTTTAGTCTTTGATTCATGTCTTTTCTTTTACTTGTATAATAGCACTTTTTCTTTTGAGTTAGTTGTGTAGAAAGGTATGATAAAAAGGATGTTCTTCTTCTATATAAAAACTAAAAACTTTAGTATGATTCTCAAATATTTTTTTCATCAAGTCTGTTACTTCAATAATTTTATATTTAAGCTCTTTAGATGCTATGTATTGAATATTATCATGGTCATAATTGATACATGAATACGATAAGCCATTATACACTTCTTCAATAACATTAGATAACAAAGAAGTACTTAAATCGTTAATAGTGTAATCTGTACCCATCATGGAATTAAGTATTGTCGTTATATGTTCCATCTCATTATAGTTTGGATAGAACTTCCCTTCTTCCCATTTTCCAGAATATATTTTCATATCACAAATATAATTATTACATTTACTTGCTTTAGTAGCTTGTCTGCATACACTTTGAAGATGTTTATTTATTTTTGATTTCATCCTATTAGATTCAATAGCAATAATTATATACCATACAGCCTTAAATAGGCTAATATCTCCTATAATACTACACTTAATCTACCTGAGGAGTCAAAGATGCAAATACGAGTCTATTATGAAGATACTGATTTGGGGGGGATTGTGTATCATACGAACTATATAAAATATTGTGAGGAGGGCAAGGTCTGAGAAGTTTTTTGCACAAGGGATTTGTCCTACACTAGGTCAGAGCAGTGGTTTTGTAGTCCATACACTCAATGCCAAGTTTATAGCCACAGCTACCTTGGGTGAGTTGCTCATAGTCAAGAGTACAGTACTGTCTTCTAAGAAAACTTCCTTGGTCTTGTTGCAAGAAGTTTGGAAAGAGGAAGAAAAAGTCTTTAGTATGGAGGTGACTTTGGTGTATGTTAGAAGAGGGTAAGCCTTGTCGTATCCCTGAGCTATTCAAGGATACTTTTCGAGACTTCTAAGTGAGGAATAGATAAGTAATGGCTATAGATAAGCCTGATGCTGTCATATATACCAATACCTTAGCCAAAAAGCAAAGCCAAAAATAAAGATAGGTCATGAGATAACTGCTATAATCTTAAACCAAAAAACATAAAGTTATCCCATGACAGAAATTATAACACTCTTAAGATGTATCGCACCTATAATTGCAAAAACAAGCATAAACAACTAGAAATAATCATCCAAGCCTTGCTCTCAATGCGAGGAAGAATCACAATGTTAGGATTGAGCAGATGGAGTGAAAAAGGAGGGAGTTATCGGACAATTACACGGTTCTTTCATTCAAAGATAAATTGGGAAGAAATCAATTGGATGTTTATCAAAACGCATTTAACAAAGAAGGGTTCAATCTATCTTTTGGGTGGAGATGAAGTAGTAGTAAGCAAAAGTGGGAAGCATACTTATGGGGTAGATAGGTTTTATTCTTCTATCCAAAATCAAGTGATAAAAAGTTTGGCATTTCTCAATCTTTCGTTGATAAGCGTAGAGACAAGAAAAGCCTATCCACTAAGTACACAACAGATAGTGCGAGACAAAAGAAGGTTGTATCAAAGATAAAAGTGTGAAGAAGAGTAAGAAAAAAGGATGCTAAAGTCGGAAGACCTAAAGGAAGTGGGAATCAAGATAAAAGATATTGAACTCTCACCCTATCTAAAATTTGTCAAGGAGTC
>JAUZSQ010000034.1 GCA_030949325.1 Sulfurovum sp. | reverse complement strand
ATAGCACTTTTTCTTTTAGGTTGGTTGTGTAGAAAGGTATGTCCCTATCACAGTAAATACAATCCTGTAGAGAGAGTTTGGGGTGTATTGGAGAAACATTGGAATGGTACTTTACTTGATAGTATTTCAAAAGTAATGGGGTTTGCGAAGAGTATGACCTACAATGGCGTTTCACCCATTGTCAAGCTTGTGGATAAAGTTTATGCTACGGGTGTGAAGCTTAGTAAGATAGAAATGGATAAAGTCGAGGATAAAATAGTTCGACTTCATGGTTTAGAAAAATGGGCAGTTTCTGTGCCTTATAGAGGATGATTTATATTGTGGTTTATTTTATTGGGGTAGCCTTACCATTACATAAGTCTGCATCTATAGTTATATTTCCATTAAAATATGATAGCTGTTCTGTTTTCATTTGAAGTCCTCATTTTTTCATTTTATCTTCTAGTATAACATATTCAGATTTAATTTCTATATTCATGCTACTTCAGTACTTCCTCATTCGTTACTTTCTTCTCATTAAGATAGTCTCCATCGTAATGCATACTTCTACCTTTTTTCCAAATATCCAATCAATTGTAAAATCTCTCCATCATCACAAAAGTTTGCATACAGTTCAAGCTGTCTAATCGTAGAAGAACATTAAAATCACTGACTTCACTCTCTTCTATATTTTCATATAATTTCTCAAACTCACTAATTACTGCGTCATACTCTTCAACGATTATCAAGATATTCTATTTCGTGCAATAAAGCTCCACCAATCCACAATTTTATGCTCTAAACTTTGCCATATCTCTTTGGCTTCTTTGATAATATCTTCTTTAGGTTGGGCATTGATATAAGCACGTATTTTATGAAGATAAAGATAATTGAGTGCTGGATAATAATCATGGGTTAATTGATACACATTATAATAAATCCGTTCAGCCTCTTTGAGTTTTGCTTCTACTCTCTCGTCTCATCTAACGCTCGCTATCTTGATAGGTAGAGATTATAGGTTTCACTGTCTATATTGGGTTTGATTTTCTTCGATTAATGTTCTTAATAATATTATCGCTTCGGCATCTTTTTTTTGAGCATAAAATATCTTTGGCTTGAAGTTGCATAGATACTTTTCTCAAAGAAAATGCCTTATTCTCTTTAGCAATAATACTATCCATTATCTTTTGACTCTCACTCAATCAAGGTTCTAGCAAAAGCCTTTAAAGCGAGGTTAAAGGAGATAGAGAGAACTCCCACTTACATTGTCTTTATTCTTTAGATTTTTAGCAAATATCTTCTTTAGAAGTATGTGTAAGAGTAAAAAGTTTATGCTCTTCTTCTTTGCTCATCTTACTTTTATCTTCTCTATACTCTGGGATAAACGTCTCACTGTTCACTTCACAGTTCTCTATTTAAAAATTGATGCACAGAACGGTAATCGGTCTGAAAAACTTTATCATAGTTAAATTTAATGGAGAGATTATTACAAAAATCTTTTTTAAATTCAGAATCAGAAATTTTTAAACTGCTTTGTATCCCTTTACGTATCTGCTGATTACAACTTTTGCAAGAAAGATAATTTTCTATACTGCTTTTACTTTTGGAGGTACATGCATTGAGGTAGGTAATAAAAGACTTTTTAGATGCAATATCTTTTTGAAAATACTTTTGATATATCTCTATCATCTTACGACAATCAGGCACAAAATATGCATCATAACATTTGGCATTGAGACAATCTTTTGCCTCTTGTATCTCATCATCTATACATTCATTGTTACTTTCAAATTCACTTAAACAATATTCCAAATCATCTAAAGTATTTATCTCATATTGATTTAGTATTTTATAATTTCATTATATTCCATACAATAATTTTAACCAAATAGAATCCTTATCTCCCTTAAGATTCAAGAATAATACTTTGGGTATTTGGAAATGCTATCACAAGGATAGGTTCAAGATTAGAAGTCAAAACAAAGATATATAAAAAACCATGATAGACCATTTCAAACTTTTCAAGTCCGATTCTTGATTTGAGTAAACCTTTTTTCAAAACTGAGTGTATATGTCTCTCTTGAGCTCTTTTAGGAAGTCCCAATCTTTCTTTAACTCTCTTGTATCCATGTTTTGTAATAATCATTTTAAATCCTTTATGTTTGATAATCAAATTATCTCAAAAGAAGTTTAATAGTAAATGCCACATATAGTATGTTGATTTATTTGCATACAATAAGTATCATTAGTCAAAAAGTAACCCTATGAAAAATAAAAGTAATATCCTCATTCCCTTTGGCAAGAACATCTCCAAGTTAAGAAAAGCTAGAAATCTATCCCAAGAATCCTTAGCCCAAAAATCAGACCTACACAGAACGCATATAGGCATGATAGAAAGAGCAGAAAGAAATATTACTTTATCTAACATAGAAAAACTAGCAAATGGATTGGAGGTAAATATAGATGAGTTATTCAGGTTTTGAAAATGAAGACAGGATTATTTTAGCACTTAATGGTAAAAGAGTTGATGAGCTAAATAGTAATTTGCAACAGTTAATCAAAGATAGTTTTACCAATTATCAAGGAAATATAGAAGCTATCAAACAAGCAGGTCAAAATAAGAGTGATTTGAAAATTACTATCGGTAATGAGTTTCATACCTACTCTATCAAAAAAGGCACAGGAAATAGCATACATCAAGAACCCATTGAAGCATTTTTAGAGTTTTTAGCTCAAAACTATGGCATTGATGAAGAGATGAAAGATAATCTTAGGCTTTTTATTTGGGGTGATAATACCTTAGATGGAAAAGGCAATGTATCAGATAGACTATCTGCACCTCAATTTAAAAAGAACTATCCTCAAATTATTGATGCTATTCAATCATTTTTCAACACTATTAAGACACCTCTTATCAAACGCTTTTTGATAGAGGGTGTACAATCCAAACTCTTCTGCTGAATATGTCTATTATGGAATAGAAAGAAGATGGTGTTTGTTGTTAAAAGTGATAAAATAGTTGAGTGGATTGCAAATAACAACTCAAAAGGTGCTATCTCTATTGGGAAACTTACTTTTCAAGCATGGAATAGAAATATCAAGGGTGGTGATAAATCAGAGAAAAAAAGAGGTGTTATTCAACTCAAATGGGGTTCTATAAAAGATGATATAGAGGTGATAGCCAATGAGAAATAAAGGCACAAAAGAGGGAACAGAACAAGAGGTATCTTTTGTAAAAGAACTCAATAAAAAAGAAAATTTAAGCTATTGGAACACTTTAAACCTAGACCCAAATAGTCATTATTCTATTAGAGTCATCTCTAAAAAATATGGTTCTCTAAATGAAGCCAAAATCTTACCAAAGGCAGATGCTTTTATCGCTTATGGTGAAGTACCTTTAGAGTGTCTACAATCAAAAGATTATTTTTTAGATGAGAATGATATAGAACAATTTAATCTAAAACCCATTAATACTAGTGGCATCTCTATAAAAAGAGCCGACTCCAAACAGTATCAAATTATAAAAATGAGTCCCTCTACTTTTAAAAAACTATTTGGCTCAAATATCTTAGCATCAGGCTCGTCAATCTACTGTAATAAAGAGATAGAATTTATCAAAAACAGCAAACTTTTAGAAGCTTGGGGAATAAATGAAGATGAGTTTATAAACTATTTTAATCAAGAGTTAAATATAAACCTCATCTCGGTAACAGATGCCACAAGCAAAGAGAACATAAAGCTAATTAAAAAGTTTTCAAATGAGAAAATAGCTGAAATTATCAATAGTGATAAAAGTATTTCAGATTTTATCTTTTTTGGCATAGGTAATTTTGAAGAGCCTTTTACTGCTTATTGGTTATTTGAGCATGGAGAGTTTAGAAAAAATGATATAATCCCTTTTACTATTACTACTGGCTCTGGTCGGAGTAAAGGGGTTTATACTTTGGTTTTGAAGCCGAAGGGTTAAAAAATAAATCTTTATGTTATTATGTTTAGAATTAAAAAAAGGATATAGAATTATGAATCTTTGGCAAACTCAAAATTTTCTTGAAAATATGATAGAAGAGAATACCGAAAACATAGAACTTACTAAAGAGTTATTGTTAAGCTATCGAAATTTAATGGATAAAAAAGCTCAAATAGATATACAATGGTTAAAAAGTGACGCAGATATTAGAAAAGAATATGATAAAAATGATACAGAAATATATAAAGCTAATCAAACTTCCAATACAGAAGAACCAATCTTAATCGGAAATCAAGGTTAATAACTTGATTGCCAATCCCTCAACCACAGGCACACTAACACTATTCCCAATCTGTTTATAACTCTGAGCCTTATTTGGCTCTATTTTATAACTATCGGGAAATCCTTGAATCCTCAAACATTCACGCGTAGTTAGCTTTCTCATTTGATTGACTAATACGGGTACATTATTGCCACCCGTTCCCATTTTGGCTGTGAGTGTGGGGGATAGACTATCATATCTAAAAGTACATCTTGATTTTCTAATTTCATAAGCCAATAGTAGAGGATTATCTTTTATTTCATTATATTTTTTATGATTTTTTAGATTATTAATTACATTATATTTTGCTATATCGCTTATCTGCGAACCACTTAAATCGCTATCTAATATATCATTTAAATCTGATTTTGTATCTAGTTTTTGTGGAAATTCAAAATTGATACTTTTATCTTTGAAGCCTATGATATAGATGCGTTCTCTGTTTTGAGGTATGGCATAATCATTGGAGTTTAGCACTTGATAAAAAACTTTATAGTCTAGTTTATCTCTCAATGTATCAATGATTACTTTTAAGGTATTGCCTTTGTCAGTGGCTTACTAATCCTTTGACATTTTCAAGGATAAAAGCTTTTGGTTGTTTGGCTTTTATAATTCTTTCTATATCAAAAAATAGTGTGCCTCTTGTCTCTGTAAATCCTTTTCGTTTCCCTGCGATACTAAAGGGCTGACAAGGAAATCCTGCACATAAAATATCAAAATTAGGTATCTCTTTTGGGTCTAGTGTGGAGACATCACAAAAGGGGTTATCTCCAAAATTATCTTGATAGGTTTTACAAGCGTGTTTGTCTATTTCAGCAGAAAATACACACTTAGCACCCACAGACTCAAAGGCTAATCTAAAACCACCAATACCTGCAAAGAGGTCAATAAATTTTATCATGCAAATAGTTTCGGTTGGGTTATTTTATTTTTAACTAGTGGTGGATTTTCTAATCCTTTTAATAGATGCACAATCGTATCAACATTAAAAGCATTACCAATCATTTTGTAGCGTTGGGCATCACTACAACTAGAAGTGTGATTATCAGGTATTTTTTGTAATCGTTCACACTCTAAAGGGGTTACTTTGCGTATTCGCTTACCATCAAATATTTTTGTAGTATCGGCACGAGCCAAAATAGTAGGTGATTTACTCTTCAAAGAATAGACCCTTCTTTGTCTTTCATGGTCATTGATAATTGTTTTTGGCACATCAAAAAGTTTAACTATTCCATCTTTTGAAGCCAATTTATTATTTACTAAATTTTCTTTGACAAAATCATCAAGTCCATTTTTGTTAAAAAAGTATTTTTCATCTACATTTTTATCTATAACTGTTTTTAGTGTCTCACTATTATGCCTATTGGGAATTTTAGGAAAATCAAGGTTTGTCCAATAATACCGTGGTCTTGATTGTGCGGAAAATAGAGAAGAATTTATCTCTACAAAATCAACTCCCACAATATCACTCATCAAATCACCCCATTTATTTTTTACATTTTCTAGTAAAAAGTATTTGGGATTAAGTTCTTTATAAAGTCTTATGTATTCATAAAAAAGTCTTGATTTCTCACCTTTGAGACCTAAACCATTTTGAGCATTACTTAAATCTTGGCAAGGACTACCACCGATAAGTAAATCAATCTTAGGTAAATCTTTGGCTTCTATATCTCTAATATCTCCTAAATGTATAATATCAGGATAGTTTTCTTTAGAGACTTGTATCGCAAATTTATCAATTTCAGAAGCATAATAGTTGATAATAGGGATATTGAGTTTTTCTAGTGCTATTCTTGCACAGGATACGCCATCAAAGAGGCTTAATACAGTCATACTATCTATCCTTTTATTTTTTTAGATTATAGCAAAACTATATTACTATTCCAAACTATCTTTTTGAAAAAAAGAGATAGAATTTAAATTTTTTAATGGATTTTCTCTGACACAAAAAGCAAAATCTATTGTCTCTTTACATCAAAGTGCAAAACTTCAAGGCATAAATAATATATTGGAAGTCTCTACTAAATCAAGTTTGCCTATTGGTTGGGCATTGAGTGCCTTTAACCTCATGATAGATTTTGATGGAGATAAGCAAATAAGCCTAGAGTGTGCCTTTCAAGGGAGCAAGATATTTGAGGGAGATAAACAATACAAAGACATCTATCTCAAATCAAGCCTAGAATCCAAAAAAGATAAACGACTCAAAATATCAGGAAATATTATTGGCTTTGAGTTTGAGGGTGAATCTTGGGACAATGAACCCAAAACAGCTTTTTATGATTGGATGTATATCAATACCTTAGCCAATTTGTATTTTTATTAAAAAGTAGCTATTTTATTCTTCCATACCCCTCGTATTTACGGGGTTTGAAATTTTCAAAATATGCTCTTTTCATTTTGGCTAAGGTATTGGTATATCAAAGCACTCTACCAAAACAATGCTCAAACCATAGAAGAACTTTGCACCTATGAAGCCTTTTCAGATATAGAGTTCAATCCTGCCAAATCTATCAACTGTCAAGCTCGAACTTGTGCTATTTTGGTATCACTCATCAAACAAGATAAGATAGAAAAAGCACTAAGTTCAAAAGAAAATTTTATAGAGATAGTTTATCCTAAAGTGCTTGTACAAGGTAAGCTTTTTTAGATGAGAGAAATGATAGATTTATGATTAAACACCAAATATTTCAAAAACAACCCCAAATAAAATACCCATAAAATACCCATAAAATATTCATGATGATGTTCTCTTTGCAATCAAGACTTACTTAATCTTCTAGGTTTTAGCGCAACCACAAGGGATTGTGCCTACCCTAAAAGTTGAATATTTAAATACTCCAAACTCATAATACTTTCGGAACCGATGCTTTAGCTTCGGCAGGTTATTTCGCGAGGTTAAAACCTCACTTCCCAAGAGATAAAATCGTTACTTCATATGTCGGTTTCTAGCTGATACGAGGGTCAAAACAAAGAGTCCTGCTACGCCATAATAGACCCACATAGGAATAGGTACTGGGTCACCTGCTGCGTAGGAGTGCAATCCTGAGAGGTAATAGTTGACTCCAAAATAGGTCATAAGTACGGAGAAGTATGCCCATGTAGAAGCTACGTTAAACATGAAGTTGGACTTCAAAGCAGGAAGGAAACGTAAGTGTAAGACTACTGCGTAGGTCAATATCGTCACAGCCGCCCATGTTTCTTTGCTGTCCCAACCCCAGTAACGTCCCCAAGATTCATTTGCCCAAATGCCTCCTAGGAAGTTTCCAATGGTGAGTAAGAAAATACCTATAATGAGGCTCATCTCAGAAAGATTGGTCAACTCTTTGATAGAACGGTCGATATTAGCATGTCCGTCTTTGCCTCTAATGACATAGAGGATGAGTACAAGTAATGAAAGAATAGAACCCAATCCGAAGAAGCCATCACCAGAGATAATCGTAGCTACATGAATCATAAGCCAATACGATTTGAGTACAGGTACGAGATTGGTAATCTCGGGGTTAATAAAGCTCATGTGGGCTACACCCATGGTGATTCCTGCTAGTAGTGCCGTACCTGCTAAAGCAAAGGGTGACCTATGTGCCAAAAGTACCCCTGCTAATACCGTCGAAGCTGCGATAAAGACAATGGATTCATAGGCATTTGACCAAGGGGCATGTCCTGAGATATACCAACGTATTGCCAAGCCTATAATGTGCATAGCAAAGCCAAACAATAAGCACTGTCCAAGCCCCACGCATAATCCACTTCATAGGGAATGCTGGTTTCAGAACATGAATAAAGGCAAAGACAAGTAACAAAAGTCCCAAAATCAGATAAATAGGCACAAGCTTTCCAAAGAGTCCAAATTGGTTGTACTTAATCTCCATATCAATATGGGTTTGAGAAGGCATAACGGCAGAACCGTATTTCTCTTGATACATACGGATACCTTTGAGTGCCAAATCAGCATTGCCCCAGTTTCCTGTTTGTAAACCTTCTGCGACCATTTGGAAGTATGCAGAAATACTAAGTTTGACCGTATCCCCATGTGCTTTACTGTATTCTTTGATAGCATTCATAGGTGCCATCCATTGGTTATTGGCATCATTGGGTCTAGGATAGATACGCAACAATGAGCCTTGATATGCCATAAATGCTACATTGACTCTCTCATCTATTTTGAGGAGTTCTTTGTCATATTGGGATTTTTCCAAGGGTTTCTTTTGGCTTGAAGCCGTCACAGCATCGAAGATTTTGTATGTGCCATCTTTCATCAAGAAAAAGTCAGAAAACTTTGCATACTTGACATCGGCATCAAGCCCAATATCTACAGCTATCTTCTTATGCCCAATTTTTATCATGGGTATGCTTTGATAGAGTTCAGGTTGCATAATCATACCTAAGAATATCTGTGAAGGTTCAAGATTATACAAGGCTGAACGTCCTGTAATTTTGGCAATGACATCATGTGCTACGGTATCCATAGGCTTCATACGCCCTTGGTGGTCTTGTACTGCTAGTTTACCGAAATTTAAGGTATGTTCCAAATCATAAAGATGAAGCGAAATAAGTACCTTTTCCTCCAATACAGGAGACGCTGCATGGCTGTTTTGAGGAGTAAGAGCCAAGAAGAAAGCTAGAGCAATACCTAGAGTGACTCCTTGTAACTGTCGTGCATTTTTGAGTGCTTTCCTAAACCGTCCATTGGGTATCATTAGTGACCAAAGCATACCAATAGTTAGGAGTAAATATCCCAAATATGTAGGCAGTGTCCCTGGGTCATGGTTGACTGACAATACCGTACCTTTTTCATCGGGGTCATACGAAGATTGGAAGAAGCGATAATTTTTATGGTCTAAAATATTGTTCATATAAATCCTATACGGCAGAGTAAGATTCGCTTCTTTGTCTATGAGTATCACATCAGAAGCATAAGACGCAGGAGTCATCGAACCAGGGTAACGTTCAAGCTCAAAATCTACTAGCTTGATACTAAAAGGAATATTGATACGTTTCGCACCCACAGAAAAGTCTACATGCACACCATTTAAATCAAGATGTTGGACTTTACCCACTCTGCCTTTGTAAGCCCTTGTCGTGACGATTTGGCTGTGTTCTCCTACAGAGACTTTCCATTGTAGGTATTCGGCTTGTCCTCTTTGGGTTTTGATGTCTTTGGTGGCTATAGATAAAAGTGATTTGGCATGGGTGTCTTTCCAGACAATAGCATTGGAGCCAAATTGGTACAGCATTCTATTTTGGAATATACTCTTTCCTTTGGTCAATTCTCCTGAGCTTTGGTCATTCATATTGAGGGTTTTGAGAATAAAAGGAAAAGTCACATGATACTCCATCATCCTCTTTAGTAATCAAAAAGGTGGGCTTGTCTGTCGTAGGAGGGGTTTCATAGCCTATATAAAAGCTACCAAAGTCCTTTTTGTCTCCTTTGGCAAAATAATAAATCTCACCTTGTTTTGCCTGTGGATATTTTGAATTCAAGAAGCTCCGTGCCTTCAGGTGAAGCAGTGACTTTCTCATAGGCTGTAGGTAAATAGGTCAACAACTCAATCTCGACTTCTTTATCAGCAATGCTCAAACTTTGATTCAAGCTATTGCTCGTCATCGTAGAGAAAAAGAGTTCTTTCTCTAGTGTGGCATTTTGCTCTCCTTTGGTCGCATGGACTTGTAATATCTTGACATCAGAGACCATCACATGACTACTTTTACCTTCTCGAATACTCATAATACCTTCATATCCCACATAACGGGTAATCAATGCACCTATAGCAATAATCAAAAAAGAAGAATGAAATAGAAATACGGGGAGTTTACTCTTATAAGATTTATACTTCGTCATATTATAGACCAAAATAGCCACCAAATATGCCAAGAAAAACTCAAACCATAGTGCTTTATAAACCAAAGCTCTTGCCGTCTGTGTACCATAGTCATTTTCTATAAATGTTGCACCACCTGCTATCACAGCAAAGAGAAACAACATTAAAACAGCCATTTTCATAGAAAAAATATACTTCATCTAATCATCCTTCATCAATAATTGCACGAAGTATAACCTATGTTTGCTAATCAAGTGTTAATTCCATCACCAAACGAAATCCAATGAAATAATTTTTGCCCCCAGAACCCAAGTTAATCCGTGAGGTAGAGGTACATTTATCTGCTGTATTGCTATAAGACCCTCCTCGCAATACCCTGCCCTTTTCACTGGCTACCTTATAGGCTGAGCCGTCTATAGGTGTTTGGGTATAATCATCAGCATACCTATCGACACACCATTCCCAAATATTACCATGCATATCATATAAACCCCATGCGTTGGGTAATTTGTTCCCTATATCATGCGTGACAGCTTGGGAATTGTGCTTATACCATGCATGGTCTGCTAAGTCTGCTACCTCATCACCAAAGCTATAAAGTGTTTGCGTCCCTGCACGACAAGCATATTCCCATTCGGCTTCGGTAGGCAAACGAAAGGTTTTCCCCTCACGCATACTTTTCCATGTACAATAGGCTTTGGCTTCTGTCCAACGCACACGACGCAAAGGCACATCAAAGCCCAAATGTTCATGACGCTCTACAGGCACTTCTACACCTGTAGCCTGAGCATACAACATATAATCCTCTACGGTAACTTGATACTTCGCTATAGCTATATGTCATAATCAATCGTGACTTCATGGCGTGGTTTTTCTCTGTCTCTTGCCTTGTCATCGTCTGTACCCATCCAAAAGCTTCCTCTTGGAAGTCTCACAAAGTGTGTATTTTTTAGTATTTCTAGTGTTTCTACTGTGTCTGTCGTCTCAATCATTTTAATTCTCCCCAACTTTTGCCTATACTTACCGAACATTCCAAAGGAACATCCAAAACCAAAACCTTTTCCATGATAGAAGCAAAACGTCGACTCAAAGCCTCTGCATCGGCTTCTTTGATTTCAAAAATCAACTCATCATGGATTTGTAATAACATAAATGCCTCTAACTTTTCTTTGTGTATTACCCTATCAATCTCATTCATAGAGAGTTTAATAAGGTCAGCAGCCGAGCCTTGGAACACGGTATTGACCGATTCACGCAAAAATCCTGCCTTTTGCATTCCATTGGCAGATTCATAATCAAAGATACGTCTTCTTTTGAGTATCGTCTCCACATAGCCATCTATCTTGACACGCTCTTGAATACCCTCTAAGAAGGACTTGACCGTAGGAAAAGAAGCAAAATAATTGATAATAATTGCTTTGGCTTCCTTAGAAGAAATACCCAATTCCTCAGAGAGCTTTTTTTGCTCCCATCCCATAGAGTAAGCCAAAGTTAATCGACTTGGCAAAACTTCTTTTGGCTTGGGCATCTTCTTCTCCAAATAAAATAGTCGAAGTCGCCAAGTGAATATCAATATGCTGATTAAACGCATCCAAAAGTGCTTCATCTTGTGAAAAATGTGCCAATAAACGTAACTCTATTTGAGAATAATCAATACTCACCAATACATATCCCTCTTTGGCAATAAACGCTTCTCTTACCGAACGTCCCAAGGCAGAACGCACAGGGATATTTTGTAAATTGGGGTCACGCGAAGACAAGCGTCCTGTAGCCGTGCCTGTTTGTCCAAAATGCGTATAAATCCTAGAATCCTTGTCTACTTTTGACAATTTGAGTAGAGGCTCCACATAGGTGGAGAGTATCTTTTGAAAGCTACGGTACTCCAATATCTTGGGAATAACCTCATGGGCATCTGTGAGGGTCTGTAAGACGCTCTCATTGGTACTGTATCCCGTTTTGGTTTTCTTGCCACCTTTGAGTCCTAAGTGTCCAAAGAGGACTTCTCCTAGTTGCTTGGGTGATTTGATATTAAATTCCCTACCTGAGAGGGTATAAATCTCTTGGGTTAACACAAGTAAATCTTCACTCAAAGTCTTTTGCAATGTGATAAGTTTACTAGGGTCAATCTTGATACCCAAACGCTCCATACGCAAAAGTACTTGCATAAAAGGATATTCTACTTCTTTGGCTTCTTTGAGTAAATGGCTAAGTGAAGACAGATCCATGTGCTTTTTGATAGCACCATAGAGCATAAAGGTCATCCATGCGTCTTCTCCTGCATAAAAGGTAGCATCAGTAATAGCAACAGTTGAAAAATCATCTCCTTTTTTGACCATTTCTTTAAAGGGTTTCATTTTATACTTAAAGTACTGCTGTGCCAAGGTATCCAATCCTACCTTCCTACTAGGATTACTAAGCCATGCGAGTATCATCGTATCTCCATAAGGCAAAGGAGGAGTCAATCCATATTGGTTCACCAATAATGAAAAGTCAAACTTCAAGTTTTGTCCTATGACTTGACAGTGCATTAACACTTTGATGGCTTTGAGTGCATCTTCTAAGCTCACTTGTGCTTCTACACCTAAGTAATGATGCCCAATAGGGACATAATAGGCTTTGGTCTTGTCTAGGCAAAAAGAAAAACCTACCATTTGGGCTACTTTGGTATCGAGTCCAGTAGTCTCTGTGTCAAAGGCTACAAGCGTATCCTTATGAAGCGTTGAGATGATGGATGCTAATTTCTCTTTACTGTCTAATGTGATGGCTTCAAAAGAAAGGGTGCTTTTGGAAATAGCTTTTACAGAAGGGACATATTCACGCTCACAATCTAGCCCTTCCATCCCTACTTTGGCTCTGCGTAAGGCTTGTTTCATTTCATATTGTTCAAATTCATCTAGCAAACAAGAGAGATAATTTTTGTCTTCAAACACGAAACTCTCTACATCCATATCGGCAAATACATCCGTACGCATAGTCACCAAATCACGAGACATAAAGGCCAGTTCTTTGCTTTCGAGTAGAAGCTTTTGTATGCGTGGCGTACCACAGTTTTCTATATCTTCATAAATCGCTTCAAGGGTATGATAAATATTGATGAGCTTAGAAGCCCCTACTTTACCTATACCTTTGACCCCAGGGACATTGTCTGAACTGTCTCCTAATATGGCTTGAAAATTGATAAAGTCTCTAGGATGTACAGCAAATTTATCAATACAACTTTGTTCATTGACTATCCCTCCTTTGACCCAATCATACATTTCTACTTTGCCATCTTCTATCATTTGATACAAATCTTTATCATGAGAAATGATACGGACTTTGAGTCCTTGGGCTTTGGCAAACTTCGTGACCGTCGTAATCACATCATCAGCTTCATAGCCTTCTCGTGAGAGATTGGCAAATCCCATCTGCTCTATCCATTCAATCGCAATGGGCAGTTGCTTGACCAAATCCTCTGGGGCAGGGTCACGGTTGGCTTTGTACTCTGGATAAATATCATTACGAAAGGTCTTACCTTTGGTATCTAAGGCAAAAACGAGATAATCTGTACGATGCTCACGGTGCAAAGAATCTACAAGATTGGCAAATCCTGTCAACAACCCTGTAGGAAATCCCTCAGAATTGCGTAAAGGAGGCAAAGCAAAATAGGAACGGAAGAAGAAACCAAAGGTATCTATAATAGTAATCGTTTTCACAATAATCACCTTATTTTTATGGTATTTTAACCTATATAGTGATAATATTCATTAAAATATATTCGATAAAGAAGAATAAGGGACATTATGAATGAAAATAAAATTCTAAACAATACTTCCAAATATAAAGCCAAAGAAAAACCTATCAGAAATACCAATTCTAGCTTCACACAAAAAAGATATAGACCTTGCTAAAACCCCTCTCTTTTTTCCTGCTGGATTTGAAAAAGTTTTTATGGCTATCTATTTTATTTCACTTCCCTATATTACAGGTTTGATTTTTCAATTTTTTTATATTGCCGATGGCAAGGTGGATCTCTACCTTTCTCTGAGTAAAGAATCTTCATTCTTGTTTGCATGGGCGATTGGCTATGAAATATTGGCTGTACTACTTTTGACATATATCATGAAAATGGCTATCTCTTTTAGCAGACAAAAGAGTAATGCCCAAAGCTTTAGTAGACCTTAGAGTTTGAGTTCTTTGGCTAGATACGCTCCTGTATAAGAGCCTGTGTCTTTGTGCTGTGTAGCCAAATCTTCTGGACTTCCAGTTGCAATAATCATCCCTCCTTTATTGCCACCATCGGGTCCATATCTATAATATAATCAGCATTCTTTACCATATCAAGATTATGCTCAATCACGACAACCGAGTTTCCTAATTCTACGAGGTGATGTAATACCCCTGTAAGTCTATCTACATCAGCAAAGTGTAATCCTGTGGTGGGCTCATCTAAAATATAGAGTGTTTTACCTGTGTCTTTACGGCTAAGCTCACGACTGAGCTTTATCCTTTGGGCTTCTCCTCCAGAGAGCGTGGTGGCATTTTGTCCTAAAGTAATATAATCTAGACCTACATCGCTAAGGGTTTTAAGCTTAATTGCCAAAGCAGGAATAGCTTTGAAAAATTCTAAAGCTTCAGATACAGACAATGCCAAGACATCAGAGATAGACTTACCTTTATAATACACTTCTCTCGTTTGTGCATTGTAACGTGTCCCTTCGCAGGTATCACAGCGTACCAACACATCAGGCAAGAAGTGCATCTCTATCTTAATTTGCCCATCTCCTTGACATTTCTCACAACGCCCCCCTTTGACATTAAAAGAAAATCTTCCTATTTTATAGCCTCGAAGTTCTGCTTCTTTGGTTTGAGAAAACAGCTTACGAATCTCATCCATCATCCCCGTATAGGTCGCAGGATTGGAACGAGGTGTACGTCCTATAGGACTTTGGTCTAAAGAAATGACTTTATCAAGTTTGTCTAATCCCTTAATCTCTACACCATCTATTTTATTGACTTTTTTAGCTCGGTTAAGTAATTCTCGTGCTACGGGCAAAAGGATTTGTAAAATAAGTGAAGATTTACCCGAACCACTCACCCCTGTGACACAGACAAAATTGCGTAAAGGAATCTTGGCATCTAAGGCTTTGATATTATTGAGTGTCACATTATTAATTTCTATCCAATCTTCTTGTGGATTGTTATGAGAGTATTCGATAGATTTATGCCCATAGAGATACGAAGCAGTAAGCGTTTTGGCTTTGGCCAACTTCTTGCTATCTCCTGCAAAAACCACCTCTCCACCATACGCCCCTGCCCCAGGACCTATATCAATAATATAATCAGCAGCTAAAATAGTCTCTTTGTCATGCTCGACTACAATCACCGAATTGCCTTTATCTCTAAGAGAATTGAGCGTACGAATCAATTTCATCGTATCACGTTCATGTAATCCAATACTAGGTTCATCCAAGACATACATCACACCAGTAAGCCCTGAACCTATTTGCGATGCGATACGAATACGTTGAGCTTCTCCTCCTGAGATACTTCGTGCATCACGGTTCAAAGTAATATAGCCCAAACCCACATCATACAAGAAATACAATCTCTCATAAAGTTCTTTCAAAATAGAATCAGCGATAATCTTTTGTTGTGTATTAAAATGCGCAAAACTTTCTTCATTGGCAAACAATGCATACGATTCTTCTATAGGCATATCTATAATATCTGCGATATTAAGCCCCTCTATCTTCACAGACAAAGAACGTGGACGTAAGCGATGTCCTTCACAGCTATCACATACTTTTTCGGTCATATATTCAGAAAGGTCTTTCTCTTCTTTAAACATATCATGGGCAAACTTAATGACTCCTGGCCATTCACGTGTGAGTTTATGACGCTTCCATGTAAAATCTACCGTTCCTCCATTGCCATACAAAATTGCTTTTTGCTCATGGGTTTGAAGCTCTCCATAGGGTATATCTATGGCAATATCATTTTGTAGGCAAAAAGCAGAGAGAAATTTGGTATAGTAGCTTTTGTTAAAGCCATACATAATCTTCACTGCACCTTTTTCGATACAAAGCTCTTGGGATATGACTTTTTTGAGGTCAATCGCATAACGAATACCCAAGCCATCACAGCTAGGACAAGCACCTTTGGGAGAATTGAACGAGAAACTTACAGGTTCTAGTACTTCAAAGCTCAATTTACAATCAAAACATGCCAAAAGCTCAGAATAATGCATATATTGCCATTCAAAGTCAATCTCTTCATGGTTAAGGACTTCAATTTCGAGTTCACCATAAGACTCTTTGAGGGCTTTTTCTACATCTTGTCCTATACGGTCACGGCTCTCTTGCTTGACTACGACACGGTCTATGACTACTTTTATCGTATGTTTCTTGGTTTTGGAGAGTGCTATTTCATCATCAAGACGTACCATCACCCCATCTATCATCGCACGAACATAGCCTTTGTGTCGCAAAGACTCTAGCATATCAGCAAACGTCCCTTTCTTCTCTTTGACCAAGGGTGCCATAATCACAAGCTTCGCACCATTGGGCAAACGTAACACTTCTTCGATAATATCTGAAGCAGACATAGAAGAGATAGGCTTTCCACATTCATGACAGTGCTGTTCCCCCACACGAGCAAACAAGAGTCTGAGATAATCATAAATCTCCGTAATCGTACCCACAGTCGAACGGGGGTTTTTGGAGGTAGTCTTTTGGTCTATCGCAATCGCAGGGGTTAAGCCTTCTATTTTATCTACATTAGGCTTTCCTACACGACCCAAAAATTGCCTAGCATAAGAAGAAAGCGATTCTATATATCGTCTTTGTCCCTCAGCATACAAAGTAGAAAAAGCCAAAGTCGATTTACACAGATTCAAATCTGGCGTTAATCATCTACCAACTTATTCTTGGGGATACTGATATTAATATTTTTTAAATTATTTTCTTTGGCTCCATACACATGTATCATATCTTTTTTCATTATTTTACCTATAGTTTAATCACTTGGGTAGGAACAGTCAATATAAATTTATAATAATTATTAGTATAAACATAAGTGATATTACCTCTAAGACGCTCTATCACTTTTCTACTTAATTGTAATCCTGTTCTCTCTTTATTATCAAGTTCAAGTCGTGAATGCTGAAACATTGTTTTTAACAGACTATTCTTTTCATATACTGTACCACCCAGTTCAATTTCTAAATATTTTTCATTCATACGAATATCAATATTTATACTTTCTTTCACTTGAATAAATTGATGTAAATCACGAACTAAATGTAAAATAATATTCTGTATTTTCATACTATCAAAAACCAATGAAGTAGGCATATTACTATCCAAATGAACTTTTAATTGTATCATATCAGAAAAAGCATTCTTTTCATACGATACAATACGTTTTATCAAGACAGCAATACTATTTTTTTCATTGAACACTACTAAGTCCCCTTTAAAATAGTATCTATCAATAATATCTTCTAAGACTTTACTCTTTTGGAGTACCTCTTCTATTTCGGACATACCTTTTTTTGAAGAAAGCGCATAGAGAATTAATTCAAAACAAGTATAGCTACAAGTATTATCTTTAAAATCATTGATGAATTGCGATAACAGTACTTCGATATTTCCTTCAAATATCGTATTTCTTCTCATATTCTCTTCTAGTTGCTGTGACTTCAGTGCTCTAATACTTAGTGTAGAATCTTGAGCCTTTTTCACTTTTTCTCTCAGTGTTTTATTCTCACCTTTAAAAATAATCACATCATTTTCTAAGGATTCTACCTGTATTTTATAGGCTTTATTATCAGTATAAAGTTCCAAAGAAGAGGCTTCTAAGAGTTTATATTTATTTTGCTCTAGAGTGAGCTTACTTTTGAGTTCTCCTAACAGAGTATCTTTGGTCAAGAGTATTGAGTTGCTATTCATCACTTCTTCTTCTCGCACCTCAATAACCTTATCTTTAGAAAGTAATTGTACTTGATAACTTTTTATCTCTTTTTTAAGTGCAGAGAATACTTTGAAGTCTTCTTTAGCTTGTGCTGTCTTTTGGACGAGTTCTTCCTTGAGTACGTCTATCGTTTCTTGTTCCAATGAAGGTAATACCTTAGCGTGGAGTACTTCAGAGGAGACTTTGGGTTCACTTTTGATGACCTCAACAGAAGAATCTCCAACAATAGAGAGAGTAACGTCTCTTTATCTATCATTTCAGAGTCAATCATTCCCAAAAAAAGTGGTCTAAACAAGTCTAATAATTCTTCATCTTTACGCGAAAAATTTTTTTCGTTGCTTCATTCCTCGCCATAGTTTGACTATAGCAATGACTTTCTTATGTCTTACAAGAGGAAAAATTAATAAAGATCTCACTTTTAAAGCAAAGGGGTTGTCTATAGAAGGATTGTAATATTTGTTACTCGTAATATGATTTTCTATTAAACCTCTACGACTTTCAATCACCTTTTGTGTTAAACTTACATCCATAGCTAATGTTTCAGATTTTTCTTTAGTAAAATATCTAATAGCTCCAGTATCCCTATCGCAATACCAAATCTTTATATCAGTAGCATTAAAAAATGATTTAAGAGAGGTTTCTATTTTTGAAATATACTCATATTCTTTAGATTTAACATATGTATTAAGGTTTATAGTCATCTCTTTGAATATGTCTTGCTCTTTTTTGTTCATGCACTTGTCCTTTAATCTTCTGCTCTTTCTGATAATATGGTCCGTATTTGTTTGGGTACATAATATTTAAATTGTTTGGGTTGTATAAAAAATGTGATTTCTCCACAGTTTTCTACAATTTCAGACCAAGACTCAATAGTTAATTCCAATGCCAACACGCCTAAAGCAGGAAATTTATAAAAGTTATCCCTCAGTAAAAAATTGGAGAACTCTGTCAATTCAGGATTATGCCCTACGAGAAAAATACTTTCGTAACTTTCATCTTGTAGGCTTAAGACATTAATAAATGTTTCAGGACGAGAATTATACAGTTCGTCCATATAATGAATCTTCCCTTTATATCCTATCTCTTCTGCCAATTTATCTGCTGTTATCTGAGCGCGAAGTGCCAGACTTGTTAGTATCAAGTCTGGTTTTAATTTTTGTATAGAGAGGTAAGCACTCATCGTATTGAGTGCCTTATATCCTTTGCTACTCAATCCTCTTTCAAAGTCATGTAAAGAACCATTTTTCCAATCAGACTTTGCATGTCGTATCAAATATAAAGTTTTGATAGTATCCTCCTCTAAAATAGTGTATATTACCTACAGATAATCCTATAGATTAGTCATTTCTTTGGACATACTTTGTGCAGTCTTTTCCATAATCATTTTACCTAGGGCTACATTACCATCATCTCTAAAAATAGAAAATGTTGTGAGCTTAGAGAAGCTATCTTCTCCTCCACCTGAGGTGTTAATCCAAAAGACATGACCGTCTTCTGTTCTTGATTCCACTAAAGTGGCTTCAGCAAAGCCTACATCCAGCGAGGATTCAGAAATCATTCTAAAAGCATCATTAAAAATACTCGCAGAATATGCAATATCTACTGATATATTTTCATCATCCATATACAAAGTCTCTCCCGAGAAATTTAATACGGCAGAACCTAAGTACCCACTGACACTACGTAATTTCTTCATTGATTGTTCAAACGCTATCATTGTCTATCCTTTTAGTTATCTTGAATTTTTTGCATGGTTTCATTAAATGTAGCTAATGAGGCACCATTGTCTCTTAAAAAGTCTTCCAATAGAGGTAAAGAAGCTTGCATACCTCCACTCACTTCGGCATTGAGCAATGAAGCATACAGAGGTTCAATGATAGCCCTTGCAGATGTGGACATCCCTTTTCTCGTCGATACATAATTTCTAAATGTTTTATCGGGATTCATAGCTACTCTGACATGAGCAAGAACCCAATAAAACCCACCATCTTTGGTGAGATTTTTGACAAAAGCTTTGACATCTTTATTTGATTTCAAATTACTCCAAAAATATTTAAAAATAATCTTAGGCATATCAGGATGTCTCAAAATCGAATGAGGCTTGTCTGTTAGTTCAGATTGAGTATATCCTGCTATCTTAAAAAAAATGGGATTGGCATAGGTAATATCACCTTTTGCATCTCCCTTTGAAACAATAATATCTATCGTTCTTACTTCATGTTCTATATCTGTTGGCGTGATTCCCATTTCATAACTCCTCTATGAATATTCTGTGTAAAGATTAACCTATATTGGCACAAACTATTGTTACTACAAGTAAAGCATAACATATAATATATTTATAATCAAGTACATCTATCTACTACCATTTAAAAAAAAATATTCGTCACCATAAGAAACAATCCTAGACTATACAATAACATCAACAATCTTTTATGCATTTTTTCACTCAAATATGTAGTGATATAGATACCTAAGGTCACACCCAATAGCGATGCTAGTGCTACGATAAGTCCATTTTCAAAATCTATCGTACCGATACTTAGTCTCGTAATGAATCCTGAGATAGAAGAAAATACGACAAAGAATAATCCTATACTGACAGCTTTTTTCAGAGGATAGTGTAAAATCCCTACCAATAAAGGAAGTAATATAATAGAACCACCGATGCCTAAGGTAATAGAGAAGATACCAATCATAACACCCATCATAAACAAAAGCATTTTATTGAGTCTCTTGGTCTCTAGCTCTTCTGTATATTTTTGACTAAAAATCAATCTGAGTAAGGCAAAAATCAAAACAAAGATGAGCAGACCTTGCAAAATAGTATCTGCAATATAAGGGGTAATATATCCTCCGATAAAGCCTCCTAAAAAGCCTCCAAAACCCACAAACAGACCTTCTCCTAGCATGAGTAAGCCTTTTCTATAGTTTAGATAAGAACCATACACCGAAGAAAAAACCATCTGAATCACAGAAATACCAATCGCTACTTTAATATCAAAGCCCAATACCAAAAGTATAGGTATCAGTATCATCCCTCCACCAATACCAAACAAGCCAGAAAGCATCCCGATAAAGATACCTACAGCTATTAATATTAGTGTCATTATATTTGACGCTTAAAATGCAAAGTTCATAATCAACCGTGTATGATTTTGTGTACGGTCTTTACTTGCTGAATTATACTCCGAAGTACGGTTAGCATTAAAGAGTTTAATCGTTACATCAGCTCTAGGTTTATAGATGATAGCCAAATCCATCTCACTTGCATCATCTGTTGGTGCAGAGTTATACTTTTTATTAAAGGTATCTGATTGTCCATAATTAGCATAAGAAGCCATTAGCTTGAGTCCTTTCATTGGTTTATAGACCAAAGTTGCCTTATACGCATCTACATTTGAACGGTATTCATTACGAGAAAAGATAGAAGAGGTATAGCCAGGATTTGCACCCCAAGCGTTAAGTAACCCACCATCATCTTTGCTCTCATACGCTAGTTTCCCTATCACTGAACCCCATTTGAGTACAGCTTCTGCTCCTATAAGCGTACCTCCATACAAATCTTCATAAGACGCATTGGAAATATCTTGGTTCCATATATGTGCTGAAATCTTCAACCCTTTACCTTTGCCTAGTGGAAACTTATAATCGGCTTCGACAAAAATGTTATTTAAGACATCATCAACAAGGAAATCCCATACTTTGATATTGAGTTTTTTGATTTTCTTCTCATATCCAAAAACGAAAATACCATTGGAGTCAGTTGTCCCTGCTTTGAGCGTTTCATCTATCCCATAGTAAGTACCACGTTCCAAGAAAGGCTTACCGCCACCCACATCAAAAGGTACGGCATACATACCTGCTGTACCTGTAAATTCACCAATCAATCCCCAGTCAGCTGCTGAACGTGAACCATACGACATTTTGGTAATATAAGAAACAGAAGCATTTCCTCCCCATATATCGGCATCGACTCTTGCATATTCATAGAGGTTTGGTACATGGGTAATTTGCGTTTTGGTCAGAGGAGAGCTAAATTGACTTCTTGCAAGTTGTATTTTGTAGCCCTCACCCTTATATCTAATATGTGCACCCCACGCATACCCAGCATCGAGTTCATTAGGACTTTTGACGGTATTCATAAATTGACCATAGGCGATAAGTTTTTCATCGGTATCAGTCAGACCAGAATCCATCACCCCGTAAAACTCTGCTCCAATAGTCAATCCTGATACCACTTCCAAACCATATCCTAAGCCTAGCCCCAGTGTACTTCCTGTGACTTTACCAAATCCATTATCCGTATCATTAAAAATATGCTGTGCTCTTACATACCCATGGAAACTTCCATCATCTACGGTGATAGATTTCTTCACATATTTATACGGTGCTTCCTGAATGACTGGTGCTACTACTACCTCAGTTTCTGGAACTTTGGAATCTACATTCCCTCCTGCTATCACTACTTGTGATGCCAATGCCATACTTACTAACCCTACTATACTTTTCATTATCATATCAATCTTCTCCTAAAATAAATTTAAATAGTCTTTTAATACCAATACCTTAGCCAATTTGTATTTTTACTAAAAAATAGCTATTTTCTTCTTCTCTAACCCTCCTATTTACGGGGTTTGAACTTTTAAAAATATGCTCTTTTTCATTTTGGCGAAGGTATTGTTAATAGTTTAGCAAATCTTGTGTAAAATAAGACTTATACTTCATAGTATAATGATATTTTTGATATACTTGATTCTTATAGCTCACTCTTAGGGAGATTCCATAGCATGATAGGATATATTAAAAAGTTCTTAATTATTAGTAGTAGTAGCATAGTACTCATTACATTAATCTACACCTCTATACAACTCATAGAAGCTAATACACAAGCCAAACTCTATAAAGCTGATTATGCCCAATTGCATTCTGTACAATACGGTATGTTTAACTCCGATATTTGGACAGCAAAGGTTATCAAAATCATAGACCATAAGATTGAAACCTTTGATTTTAATTCCAAAAATAGAGCAGAAATCAAACGCTATATAGAGCAAATATTAGACACGCTTATTTTGGAAGCTGATAGGGTTGTGCGTGAACACAATCAAGGACAACGAGGATTTTTTGATAGTATTATAGGTTCAACCAAACAAATGATTACAGACTCATTGATTGATATCAAAAAGTTACGCACACGCGTACCCGAATTTACCAATGCCGTCATGCTTGAAGTAGAAAAACCCAAAAATCAAGCACGAGCCAAAAAAGTTATCCGAGAGAAGTTCAAAGAATTTACCCAAGAAAAGTTTACCTTTACCACTGATATGGCTCCCTTTAACGCCCTACTCCAAAAGTATAATAGCAGTGATTTACAAAGCTGTACTCTTGTCTTGGACACACATATACAAAAACTTGCTACTTCTATGAATACCCAAATGAATACCCTGCTACTTCTTGCGTTTATACTGGTCATATTGGTAGTTTTACAAGGGACTCTCAATAGCTTTACCTTGCTGATACTCTCAGCAACGAGTATTACCTTGCTGATATCTGGCGTAATGTTACCTATGCTAGATATAGAAGCCAAAATAGATACCCTGTCTTTTAGTATCTTGGATAAAGCAGTTATATTTGAAAATCAAATCCTTTTCTTTCAGAGTAAAAGTATTTCCGACTTGGTACAACTCTTGTTAGATTCAGGTGAATCCAAAATGATATTAGTGGGTGTACTGCTTGTGATGTTTAGTGTCATATTCCCCTCACTCAAAATCATCTCTAGCTATCTATATTTTTATAGTAAGGGTATCTTAGGCAACAATCCTATCACAAGATTCTTTGTCTTACGTTCTACCAAGTGGTCTATGGCAGATGTGATGGTTGTCTCTATCTTTATGGCCTATTTAGGACTAGATGGTGTCGTAAGTAGTGAGCTAAAGTCACTAGAAGGTACGCCTGACCCTGTCAATATTATCACGACCAATCAAACTCATTTGGAAGTAGGATTTTTCCTCTTCTTGGGCTTTGTTGCTATGAGTTTTGTCCTCTCTTTTATGCTAGAAAGCCGTCATAAGAAAGAAACAAAATGAGAACCTTGACCTTTATCTTCTTACTCAGTGTTTCACTCTTGGCAAAAGACATTCACTTAACAGACAAACAAGCCCATTTTATTGCCCAAAAAGTATGGCAAAATGAAGGAGCAGGACTAGACAAATACCTGATATGGTGGAACAAAGGCGAAGACTTCGCTTCTTTGGGGATTGGACACTTTATATGGTTCCCCAAAGACCATACCGAACGCTTTAGAGAAGTCTTCCCTATGCTCATTGCCTTTATGCAAAAAAGAGGAGCAAATATACCCTCATGGCTCAATGAACATAGTGATTTTCCTTGGCAAAGTAAAGCAGACTTTGTCAAAGCCAAAAAAGCCAATACCAAGCAATACCAATCACTTTTTCGTTTTCTCAAAAGCACATTCTCTTACCAAGCCTCCTTTATGGTACAACGCCTCAACCAAGCCTTGCCACAAATGCTTGGGGCTATTGACAATACAGCCAAAGCTACTATCATCCAAAGACGTTTCAATGCCGTCATGTACCACAAAAATGGGTCTGTCAATGAAAGAGGACTCTATATACTCTTGGACTATACCAACTTCAAAGGCGAAGGTACACTCACAAGTGAACGCTACAAAGGTCAAGGCTGGGGACTGATGCAAGTCTTGTGGAATATGAATGACCTCGAAGCCAACACCCAAAAAGCCTTTGCCCTCTCTGCTAGTCAAATGCTCAGTCGCCGTATCGCCAACTCTCCCAAAGCACGAGGCGAAGAACGCTGGAGAAAAGGATGGAATATTCGCTTGGATACTTATTGGAAATAATCCTTAGATTAATAATATTTTAGCTATAGTCTGCTAAAGAAGAATTACTAAGGAAATAGTTATGGAATATAGTTTACTTATCATACTTTATTATGGTATTTTACATGCATTAGGGCCTGACCACTTATCGGCTATTGCACTCTTTTCTATCGGAAAAAACAAAAAAGAGACACTCATACTCAGTGTCCTCTTTGCCTTTGGACATGGGCTTATGCTCTACCTTATGGCACTTGTCATTAGCCATTTTGCCAATGATGAACTTTTGGCGTATGGTGATGTAATATCGGCTGTAGTCATTTTGCTCATGGGACTATACTTGGTCTATCTTGCCCTTACTAACAATATCAAGATTGATAAGCATAAGCATCAAGATGAAAAACATACACATATCTACTACAAAAATGCCCATTTACATGACAAAAGTATCTTACTTTCCCTTGGCTTACTCATGGGTATTGGAGGGATTCGTGGCATGTTGATTACCTTGTCGGCTGTCTCTCATCAGATGGTTGGGGTCGAAATGATTTTGGCATTTATCATCGGTGTGAGTATTGTATTCTTGTCATTTGGCTACCTCATTTACCTCATTAATGAACGCCTTGCTCTGTCTATCAATAGTTTGCGTTATGCACTTTTCTCTGTAGGTCTATTTTCTATTGCTATAGGAAGCTATAACCTCACAGGAGTCTATGCCTAAGGTGTATCCAATTTAGACTATAGTTTTATAGTTTAAGTTGGCTATATTCATGCCATAAAATATCAAAAATTGAAGGAATTAACTATGTTTAACCTAAAAGAAGTAAAAGCACATTGTGATGTACCATGTGGAATCTATGACCCGTCAACAGCTCAAATTGCAGCATTATCAGTTATCAGAATGATTGACTTGATGAACAAAGCAGAAAAAGGTGCAGATGAAGCAGCATACTTAAACGATATGGCTAGATACATTGCCGTCAAAGAAACAGAAGCGATTAAATGTAAAGATGAAATCGTTATTATCTGGGGTGATTTTATCAAACCTCCACATATGATTAAATACCCTAACCTACATACTCTAGCACATAAAATTATGATGCTCGGTGGTGCTGCGAAGCAACATTGTTCAAGAGAAAAAGGAATGGAACTTCTTGCAGCAGTCAACGAATTTGCAGAAATCTTCTGGGAAATCAAAGGCGTAAAAACACAAACTGTTACAGCTCCTTATGCTCCTAGTGAATCTATCGTTTCTCCAGTACTTTAATCACTACGCGTATGATTAGATTCTTCAAGGTTTCTGGTCATTCTCTCTTTCCTCTTTTACGAGACGGACAGAGAGTCTTTTGTCTCAAAGTTTTCCCCTTTAGCAAACTTAGTATCTCCAACATCGTCATCTTTGACAAGGCCCCTCACGGACTCATGATAAAACAAATAAAATCCATAGAAAAGCAAGAATACTTCCTACAAGGCACAGACCCCTTCAGCATAGACAGCCGTGATTTTGGCACGGTAAATCGAAGTGATATTAAATATAAAATGTGGTTTAGGTTTTAAACCTTATGCCCTAAACTGACTTAACAACTAACACTCCCCTAACACCTCATCGTTTATACTTCTTTACACAAATACAATAAAGGATATAAAATGAAAAGAATACACATACTCTATCTTATCTCTGTGATAATGGTTAGTTTACTCGTAGGATGTGGGGGGGGAAGTAGTAGTACTACTTCTATTCTCCAAGATACTACTTTAGCAGGAACAGCACAATGTAGTCAAGTTCTTTCTTTTAAAGATGGATATGATGACGACGATGATGACGATGATAATGAAGGTTATGATGATGATGACGATGATGGACCTAGCCATAATCAAGGTAAATCTTGTTTAAGTTGCCATAGCTTTGCTTCTGGGGGGACAGTCTTTCATAGTCTTAACGCAGGAGACAACACCCTAGGTGCAGTAGGGTTTACTATAGAGATAGCGGGATCAGTCTATAGCAAAGGTAGAGGTGATGGCAATGCAAACCTTAGCCGTTTTGCTGGTGGAAACTTTACTGCCAATGTCATTGACCCCAATGGCAATATAGTCAATAGTTCAGCATCACTATCTCATGATGCGTCAAGGTTGGACTGTAACAGATGTCATACAGCAGGGGGAAATAGTGGTGCACCTGGTAGAATTACAAGCAAAAGGTTAAGTACCTCATCTACAACAACTTCTACGGCACTACCAACAGCCACTGATGTATGTACACCGAGTACTCCAACAGGTACGACAAGTACAGTAGTTTCTTTCAATAGTAATGTTATGCCTGTACTCAATGCCAAATGTAAAAGCTGTCATGGTTCCAATGGAAACTTTACTATCACAGGGACTAATGAAACCTATGCTAATATATCAGCACTCAAAGGGTCTGCTGTAGCTGGTACACAATATGTACTAGACAAAGGAAGTAATACCTCTGGGCATGGTGGTGGAAATGTCATTGCCACTTCTTCGGCTGAATATAGTACGATTAAGGCATGGATGGATGCAGGTGCATCGAATAATTAAGGAATGAAGAAAGATGAAACTATTACTACTTGAAGATGATGCTTTACTCTCTGAGACTTTGGCTCTTTTCTTGTCTCGTCATGGATATGAGGTAGATGTGGTTTATACGATGGAAGAGGCTGAAGATATTACTTTTGAAAATAAGTATGATTTGTATCTCCTAGATATAAATCTACCACAAGGCTCAGGACTAGAACTATTGGTCTCTCTGCGTCATGCAGAAGATACTACTCCTACTATCTTCATCACAGCCCTAGCCGATATGTCTTCGATGGCAAAGGGCTTTGACTTGGGTGCAATTGATTATATCAAAAAGCCTTTTGACCCACAGGAGTTACTCATTCGTCTTCAAGCTAAATTTAAAAATGATATACTCTATTGTGGAGATGTAGCCTATGACCCAGGATCCAATCTCTTACGCAAAAAGGGAGAAGTAATTGATATAGGAAATGTACAATTTAAAATTTTTACTACCTTACTCAAATCGCAAGGTAAGATGGTTACAAAAGAGCTACTCTATGAGTGCTTGGATCATATCTCAGATACAGCATTGCGTGTAGCCATTACCAAAATTAAACAACGTTTAGATATAGAGATTAAAAACATTCGAGGCAAAGGGTATCTGATTGAAAAGGTATGAAAAGGAGTCACTGCTTAAGAATTTTTTAGTCTTTTTCCCCCTCCTTGCACTCTTACTCATCTTACTTTTTATAGAACTTTATAGTAGCAAAACAAGAGAATACAAACAAAACCTTTTTAAGACTATGCATATCTGTAACTATACCATGGTTTGTTCTGAATTTTCTTATGATTTTGTAGCACAAGACCAAACTAAGCTCAATGAATTGTATGAAGGCAATGGACTCTATAGCTACTATACTATCCCCAAATCAGAGAAGTATTATATGAAGATTTCTTATAGCCAAGATGCCTATGAAGAAGATATAGAAGACATCAAACATAACCTTGGGATAAAATTTATATTTTCTATGATTTTACTCTTTATGATAGCCCTCTTCTTTACCTTTTATAGTTTGCGTCCTATACGAAAATCCTTGCAACTCAATGATGAATTTATCACAGATATATTACATGATTTCAACACGCCTATTACCTCTATGGTACTCAATATCAAGATGATTCAAGAAGACAAAGGGGAAGACCCTTTTATCAAACGTATCTCTCAGGGACTCAACAGTATGATGCAATTGCAAAACAATCTTAAATGTTTTCTACAGCACTCTCCTACGCAAAATACTCAGCTAAATATAGGAGATATATCCAAGAAATCTTTGGAAATGATGCAAAACACCTATCCTAAACTACGATTTATACATGAAGAGATAAATACTCTGAGTGTCTTTAGCAATGCAGAGATACTCGTACGTATTTTTGATAATATTCTTAGTAATGCTTGTAAATACAATAAGCCCAATGGAGAAGTCAAAGTTTATATCAAAGGTTCCCTTGTTTCTATAATTGATACAGGAAAAGGGATACAAAACGTAAATAAAGTAATGCAACGCTATTATAAAGAACAAGAAAGAGGATTGGGTCTAGGATTACATATTGTCCAAAAACTTATTGATGAACTCAATATTATCATACATATAGAATCTAAAATCGGTAGAGGAACAACCTTTACTTTGGATTTTAAACATATCAAGAAAGGCTAAAGTGCTAGGTATTATTTTAAGATTTTTACTATTGTTACATTTTTCTTTACCTTTTGTCTATGCTGATATTGATATCGATATAGAAGCCATTCAAAAAGCTTCAATAGAAGAACGATTTAAACTCATGAATGCCTTCAAAAAAAACCTTATTAAAATGAAAGAAAAAGAACGCATCAATGCCCTGCGTAAACTTACACGCAAATCAAACCATACACATGCCCAAAAAGCTTTAGCCCGTTTAGAAGAAAATATCAAGAGAGAAAAGATACGACAACATTTAGAGTATCAACAGCTAACTATAGGTCAAATAGTGATTCAAACAGAAGAATATGAAGGAGAAGATGACGATGATGATTAATAAAATATTGTTGCTAGGGGGCTTATGCTTTATCTATACACAAGCAAATATAGTAGAAGACCAAGATTTTGATGGTGTACCAGATAGTATGGACAAATGCCAAGATACACCCTTCTTGCATGAAGTAGATAAACAAGATGTACTACGAGTATTCTTACCCTGCCATTTGAGACAGCTAGTGAGAGTCTGATTATGTCATTGGGCTATGGATACAGTACCAATGAAGACCTCATAGATAAAGAAATTCAACAAAATACTAAGCTAAAAATAGGATATTATTTGGATAATTGGGCTTATACTCTCCAAACAGGATATTATGCACATAGTGACCATGAAGGTATGATAGATACACTAGTAAGAGTCAAAAAACGTATTAAAGTAGATTCAAGATTTGTCATGAGTCTAGGTATGGGACTAAGAGTACCTAGCTATGATTTTGAGGGGAATGAGATGGATACGATACTCTCTACTTCTTTTCATTATTACCCTAGTGCTTCTTTTTCTATTGTTGCAGGATATAACTATACTTATATCGGTGATGAGGAGATAGATACCCTCTTCTCTGAGACAAGAGAGGGTGATGATGATGACAATAAAAATGATACCTATGAAGGGTTACAAAATAAACATAACTTTTATATAGGGGCAGGATACTTTATTACCCACAATCTCTATCTCAATATACTCTATAGCGATGAAAATAGTAAATTTGTCTCCGAACATAATATCAGAACTATTAGTAGCTCACTCTATTATAAGATAAATGATAAATGGTTTACGACTTTGTACTATAAAAGAGAAGTCCTAGATGAAGACTTACATGATAATCTTCATCTTACTGTGGGGTATCATATTTGGTAATATACGACTAGGAAGAAACACTCTGCTAACACATATTGCATTATAATTTGACTACATTTAAACAAAAGGAGTTCAAAATGATACAATCAAAATATATATACCTTATCGGGTGTATTACAGCGAGTTTACTCGTCGGGTGTGGTAGTTCAGGAAATAATGATAATGATGATAATCGTCTAGAAATAAACGATGATAATTATAACGATAACGATGATAATTATAATACTACTACTACTACTACTACTAGTACTACTACTTCTTCTTCTGAAAAAACATTTGGGGCAGATATAATGCCTATTCTTGTAGGACAATGTCAAAGTTGTCATGGTTCTAATGGTGACTTTACCGTGACTACACCAAACTTGACACATGCCAATATTTCAGCGATGAAAGGTTCAGCAACAGCTGGTGGACAATACCTATTGGACAAAGGAAGTAACTCTACAGGGCATGGTGGTGGTATGATTTTTAGTACAACATCGGCTGAGTATCAAACGATTCAAGCATGGGTAAGTGCAGGAGCATTAGACAACTAATGAAAAAAGATATTACTATTTTTGGCACTAGGGTTAAGTCTCTATGCCGAAGTATCCCAAGGTGACAAAGCCTTTGACTTTAAGCTCAAAACACTCGATAACAAAAAAAGCTATACTATGCAAAGTTTTAAGGGTGAGGTTGTACTTCTGAACCTCTGGGCTTCATGGTGTAAAGGATGCAAAAAAGAGATGCCTGAATTTGTAGCCTTACAAAATAGCTATACAAAAGGCTTTAAACTAGTCACGGTAAATCTTGATGATGACCCAAAGAAGGCAATTAAGTTTCTCAAAAGTGTAGAGAAAAAAACAGGCATGAAAAACCCATTTATCTCACTCTATGACCCTAGTAAATCATTGGCAAAAGCCTATGCTTGTTCGGCTATGCCTTCGTCTTATCTTATAGATAAATATGGTAAGATTCAAAATATTATGGTAGGTAGCCTCGATGCCCATGATATTGAGAAACTCAAACTTGATATTAACTCACTACAGTAGGATACTATGAAAATAACCCTTTTAGCTACTCTCATTCTTTTTATGACTGGCTGTTCAGAAAAACTTGTACGAGTGATGCCTTATGATAAGCACATTTCGCAGACCCCAAAATGTCACTTAGCCCACTAAGCCAACGTGCAGAGTATGAAGGGCATATTTTTCTCATACGTGAAGCCTCAGCAGGTGGAGACAGTGCCTACCAAGGAGGTTGTGGATGCAGATAATTAAATCATTTTTACTAGGTATTATGTTGATGATACCTTTTCTCAAAGCTTATGCTTCGGAGCTTCAAGACTCGGCTTCTTTTGGATTTGATACCTATACTGATAACAATGATGTACAGGTCTATTCTCCTACTTTTTCTCTCATGAAGACCCTATCCAAGAATTGGCTCGTCGGAGTTAAACTTCGTGTAGATGCTATTGCTGCTGCGAGTATTCGTATTGGTGGGTCTCCTGCCCAAGTAGATGCACAAGCTACAGCATCGAAGCAATCTGGATTTGATGATGTACGTGCTTCTCCGACTTTCTTAGTCGCCTATGAAAAAGGTGAACATAGTGCAAGTGCAGGGATTTACTATTCTAATGAAGTAGATTATATTGGTCAAGCATTCTTTGCAAGTTATACGAGAGAACTCAATCAAGGCAATACCGTACTAGGCATTGGGTTTTCACAATCAGGGGATACATGGTCACCTAGTAATAATCGTCAGCTAGAAGTAGCAAATAGAGATGAGCAAAAGATTGACTTTTCATTCAATCAACTGCTCTCCCCTACAGCCTCTGTACAATTGGTCTATTCGTATATGCACTCCGAAGGATTACTCTCTTCACCGTATCCGTATCTCGTCCAAGACGATACCTTCATAGGATTTGAAAAGTATCCTAAGCAACGAGAGGGTCATGCCTTTGCACTTAAAGGTCTCAAATATATAGATGAAGACAACAGTCTCAATTTCTCTTACCGTTACTATAAAGATGATTGGGATATAAATTCACATACCCTCTCTGCTGAGTGGCTTCATGATGTCAATGAGCAGTGGATGGTAGGTGCTAGAATACGATATTACTCACAAACAGGCTCAAACTTCGCCAAAGATATAGGGACTTATACAACCAATGACCCTTATGTAGTTGTGGATTATCGTATGAGTGCTTTTGATTCTTATAACTTTGGTATTCCTCTCACTTATACGCCAAGCGATAGTCCCTATAGCTTTTCGCTGAGTGTAGATTATTATCAAACGAGTGACAATAACTATATCCAACAATGGTTTGGAGAAAGCAATATTCAGGCAGTCTATACTACCTTTCGTGTAGATTATACATTCTAAAGCGTACTCATGGCACTCTTTGAGAAGGCACTAGAAGCCAAGGTCATGAGTACGCATCTTCTCATCCGTGCCAATGTTTCTAAAACCATTCTTTACCAAGCACATAAGATAGCCACCGATTTTGAAAGTCGCTATACTGCCTATCAAGAACACTCATTCTTGAACCAAATTAACCAAAATGCAGGGATAAAACCTATCCCTTGTACGGCTGAAGATACTGCCTTTTTTGAGATATGTCTCAATGCTTCCAAGCATACCAAGGGGCTTTTTGACATCAGTATAGGAGCCTTGAGCCATGGGGTCTATCATTTTGGTTTTAGTAACCAATCCCTACCTTCTGCCTCAATGCTCTGCTCACAAAAAAGACTTGTCAATGCTAAGGATATTCTCTTAGTCAATGACTCCATATTCCTCAAACACAAAGGCATGAGAATTGATGTCGGAGGCATAGGCAAAGGCTACGTTGCCAAACAAATTTCCCTATTTTTAGCACAAAAAGGTGCGACCAAGATACTTGTAGATCTAGGTGGCGAAATCATCACACGAGGCAAAAGCTATACTATCTCTATCCAAGACCCTTTTAGCAAAGGAAACATCGCCTATCTCAAAACCTCAACACAAGATATGTCCATCTCCACAAGTGGAAATTACGCACGTTTTATAGATGAGCAAAATCATCATATATTAGACAGCTCAAAAGGCACATCCCCTAGCTACTACAGCTCTATGACACTGCTACAAAATGGTTGGAAGATAGACTACCTAGATGCCTACGCCACAGCCCTATTCAACCAAGCCCCTAGCACACTAGAAGAAATCAGCCAAAACCTCAATATTTCCTTAATCACCATCAATACCCAAGCGATGGTGAGTCTTTACCATCTTAAGGATTTGGAGATTGAGGGATTGAAATTTTGAAGTGTAAAACAGCCTAGGAGTGATAGGATACTCTCTATATTTCATCTTATAGAAACTAAAGTATAATTTAATAGGTTATAATAAAATTCATCATCACTCACACAAAGGAACTTTTATCATGTCAAATACGTTTACTGTAGAAAAACATTTTAACTGTCCTCAATGTGGTGATTCTTTGGCTCTTCATTTTACACATGTGAAGCTTGTGCTCTGTGATTCTTGTAAATCGACAATTTTTTTGGAAAATGATGCGACACGATTGGCAGGAGACAGTTCTGTTTTGTCTCCTGAGATTTCTATCATACATCTCAATATTCCTTTTATGTATGCCCAAAAGCAGTATCTTCCTTTGGGTAAGATACGTTACTCTTATGGACGAGGATTTTGGGAAGAATGGTGGCTCAAAGACAGTGCCAATAAAGAATATTGGATGAGTATAGATGAAGGTGATGTGGTATTGGAGCAATCTATAACACTAGACTCTAAGCCTATAGAATGGAGTAGCCTAGTCGTGGGTCAAATCCTTTGGGATGCATGGTTGGTCACAGAACTAGGCACGGCTACTTGTGAAGGATTTGAAGGAAGCTTACCCAAATATGTATCCAAAGGTTCTGCGTATGCTTATGCACATCTCTCTGGCAAAGATGCACAGCTCATGACCCTAGAAAATGCAAATGATGGCTTAGAAGCCTATCAAGGTAAGTGGATTAGCCTTTTTGATATTAAAGAAATGGGCTAAGATGTCTGACACTCCTAGTACTACAACCTCGGCTATTAAGTGTACCCAATGTGCTGCTCCTCTTGATATACTCGGTGGTGGTAGAGTTAGTACCATTACTTGTGAATATTGTCACTGTGTACTTGACCTCAACGATGCCTACAAAGTCCTCTCTACGTTCAATAAAGTCAAACGTCCCTTAGCCCCATTTACTATTGGGATGAGGGGCAATATCAAAGGGGTAGAGTGGACGATTATTGGTTGGGTGACCTACCGTACGGCTGAGTTTCCTTCCGAAGAATGGAATGAGTTTTTCCTCTATTCTCCTACACATGGCTATGCGTGGTTGGTCTATGACGAGGGTGAGATTTCGTTTTCTATCAAGGTACGTAATTTTGACCTATTTTCATGGCAAACCAAGCAACCCAAGATGGTCTTTTACCAAAAAGGTCATTATATGCTTAATGACAGCTCGTATATGGCATATATTGATTATGTCGAAGGGGAACTCAATTGGGTAGCCAAGTTTGGAGACAAATTTACCTGTTGGGACTACAAGGGTGTACGCCACCAAAGCCTAAGCATAGAAAAGACTATCAATGAAATAGAAGTCTTTCATACACAAAAGGTGAGAAAAGAAGATATTTATCATGCCTTTAATCTTGATTATACTAAGGCGAGTCAAACACATAAAAATGCAAGGGTCACAGACGATATAGAAGAAGAAAATCACAAAGTCACACTCTTGCAAAAGTATTTTATGCTATTGCCACTCATACTTACTATTCTTTCTCTTGCTTCTTTGTTTTATCATACGACTATCTACGAAGCGACGTATAACAGCCATCATGAAGCCTCCTTTACTGTGAATTCTTCTGCATTTTTGATATGCAGTAAATACCAAAGGGAGTAAACGTTGTAATCTCTCTATGAGCATATAGACAATCTCTAGAAACGTTGTACTCTACAGCTAATTCTGTGGTAGCTCCATACTCTTTTGCTTTTGTGCTTCATATGCTTGATGGAAATATCTAATCTTATTTCTGGCGTTAAATCAGCTCTTCTTGCATACTTGATTGCGTAGTAGTTTAAGAGTTCTATAAAGTTTTTTTAGTATCGTCTTTTACCTCTTACGGTATTTATTTCACTCAATACATTGCTTTTGTTGAGTGAGTCTCTTATTACTTCTTTTCTTTCATTTATGCTAATTTTTAGTGCATTTATCGGGAAGTGTGTAGTTGTTTGGGAGGATGCATGGAAACCAGTATTTTTTACCCAAAGTCATATCAAAAAGACATGGATACCTTACGCAGTCTCACTTACTATCTATCTCAATTTGGACAAAGGAACATACAAACTTATAGCCGATAAACAAGCCAATCAGATAGCCTCTAGCATAAAAATACAACAGCAAGTCATTCGTAACAATTACCTCATCCCTCTTATTATCGTCTTGCTCTTGGTATTATGGTTACCGTATGTAGCAGGAAATGGAAAGATTATGAAAGTGGTCTTTCTTGTCATTCCTGCGGTGATATTTTATATGCTATTTGGCTTATCGGCTCTGCTTATCTTTGGGACATTTGGAATCTATTATTATTTCAAAAAGAAGGAGGATGCATGAGTAAAGTCGTACTTCTTATCTTTTCTTTGCTAAGTATTGGGGCGATATACAGTACCTATAGAGGTGTGGGGCTACAAGAAGTAGTCTCAGAAAATCAAAAAAGCATCCGTACACATCATTCTAGTTCTCGCAGTTCTAGTGGTGGGTGGAGCTTTGGTAAATAACATTTAGGAGCAATACATGGACGCATTTATATCTACACTCATCTATACATTTCTAGGCTTGGGTATCTTTTTGATAGCCCTTTTTATTATGGAAGTCATTAGCAAATTCTCTATCAATAGGCAAATTATAGAAGAGGGTAATATCGCCCTTGCTATTGTCTTAGCTTCCATCATCGCCTCACTGGGTATGATTATCTCTTCAGCGATTGGCTAAAATGAAAAGTACCATGCAACACAAAGAAATAGCACTCCTTTTTGGGACATTTGTCATTGCCATTTGTGGCTTGGTCTATGAACTCCTCGCAGGAACGCTCTCTTCTTATCTCTTGGGAGATTCGATTTACCATTTCTCTTTGGTCATTGGGCTTTTTATGTCTTCTATGGGTGTGGGTGCATGGATTTCTCGTTTTGTCTCAGACAAACTTGAACATACCTTTATCATCATACAATTTACCATTGCTTTACTTGGTGGATTCTCTGCTTTTATCCTCTTTTATGCCTTTGCGTACTTAGAAAACTATGATGCCTTTTTGTATCTGATTACGATTCTTTTGGGAAGTATGCTAGGCGTAGAAATCCCTTTGATTATCCGTATCCTCAAAGACAGCTTTTCATTGGAGAGTAATATTTCCAATGTCTTTACGGTAGATTATATTGGGGCATTGTTCGCTTCGTTACTCTTTCCTTTGGTACTTGTACCTCAGCTAGGTCTCATGCAAACAGCCTTTTTGTTTGGTGGACTCAATCTTATGGTGGGGACTCTAGCATGGTTTATCTTTAGAGATATTTTAGGCAAACGCTACCTTTTGCCTATTGTCATCATTGCTCTCATACTCATCCTTGGTTTTATCAAGTCCACTACACTCACCTCCATGATAGAAAAAAAACTCTATCAAAACAACATCATTTATAGCAAACAAAGCCCCTACCAAAAGCTCATTATCACAGCCAACAAAGGACGTATCCAATTTTATATCAATGGTGCTTTACAGTTTGACAGTATTGATGAACACCGTTACCATGAGTCCTTGGTACATCCTGTAATGAATATGAGTAAATCCCATGAAGAAGTACTCATTATTGGTGGTGGTGATGGATTGGCATTACGCGAAGTACTCAAATATGACAAGGTCAAACACATCACCCTTGTAGATTTGGACGAGGCAGTTACCACACTTTTCAAAACCCACCCACGCCTAAGTACCCTCAATAACCATGCCTACGATAGCCCCAAAGTTAGCGTATTCAATCAAGATGCATGGAAATTTATAGAAGATTCTCATAGACTCTATGATGTCATCATTATTGACCTGCCTGACCCCAATACTATTTCGCTCAGTAGGCTCTATTCTAAAGCCTTTTATCACCTGCTCTCTTCTCACCTCTCTCGTTCGGGTGCCATAGTCACACAAGCGACTTCTCCTATCTTTTCTCCTGATGCCTTTTGGTGTATTGCCAAAACCTTAGAAGAATCAAACTTCAAAGTATTGCCTTATCATAGCTATGTGCCTAGTTTTGGAGAATGGGGATTTATCTTGGCATCACATCTTAAGCTACCCCTAGAGACTATCACAGCCAAAGCTAGTTTCAGATACATTGATACCCAAACGATGAATACGATGAAAATATTTGACAAAGACAGCCAAAAGAGAAGTCCAAAAGCAATAAGCTTAGTAATCATGGACTAATTTATTATTATTCCCAAAGAGGGTGGAATCGCTGGTATGACTAAGCATAGCTTTTGCCTTCTCCATGTTTTGTACTCCAAGAAGCACGTCTTAAAGCCAATTTACGTATTTTTGAAGCCTTGGGAAAACAGCATCATATCGTATGGCTTTATACTCTCAAATGTTTTCATGAGCCACAAGGTTTAGCACTCATAGCATCGGTTTTCTCAGGATGGAGTGTAGGCAATGTAGAAGAACTCTCTCATACCCTAGCCCTAGATAAGACCCTAAAAAATGCACATAAGCATAGCTATACCCATACCTTTCTACACAACTCAAAGTTCCATGCCCATCATATCCGATTTGCTCTTTAAAAGCAAAAGAGCCTCAACATCGTAGATCTTTAAAACATTCATCATCTTCATAAAAACCCAAAGACCTGATAGTAAAGCAGGTGTTGTAAATTCTTTGTTCTTTTCAATAAGTCGTCCTGAGAGTTGCACTAAAAACTTTCTAACAGCAGGAGCATTTTCTCTTCCGAACGCTCAATCTTCCAAACAAACAATGTAGCATAGGAGACCACGAGAAGTCTTCTAAACAGAGCCATTGGAGTTTCTTGTTGCCAACTTTCAAGATTAAATCCAGAAGATTTTAAAAGTTTGAAATAGCTTTCTATTTTCCATCTATGATAATACCAAGTACCAATAGTTGTGGCTGTGACCTCTTTGGGAACATTGCTCAAAAAGCATCCATTGGGCAACAATATTATTGTCTTCATCAACCAATCTCTCCACCACAAACCTTGCCTTAATACTTTCTCCTGCTGTGAAGATAGTTTTTCGCTTACCGTCCTCGTCAAGTACTGATTTGGTGGCATCTCTTTGTATATTTACCTCTATTTCATTGACAAATATCTTCACCTTTTGCATCTTTTTATCCACTTTATATTTAATGGTTTTAAGGTAGCTTCCTAGCGTTAATTCTTTTGCCAAATCTCCTTGTTTTACCTCTCTATCCTCGTCAGGCAGGTAAACTTTGTGATTTGATTTAGCTCGAATCAGATAGCACCAACCATTAGCTTCATACTCTCTCATTAAGGCTACACTATCTCCTTCTCTGTCAATAATATCAACCAACTCTTTTTCAAACTTATAATTTTCTCGTATGTATTTAGTTCTTTGAACCAACTCCTCTAAATGCGTTAAGTTTGTATCAATATTGCTATCATAAGTTGAGTATATCTTCTCACTTGTTGCTAAGTTTTGGGCTAAGGCACCCAAAGGATTTCCTTTCTCATCCATTGCCAATGAACCTTGCAAATCATACCCTATCTGTTTCGCATTCCCTTTCTTATTCTTAGTCACAAGTTCCTGTTTCTTTGTATGCTTTTTATAGTCCAAATGTGACCAATCATAGGCTACCAAGGTATAGTTACCTACTCTTTTGTTACTTTGCTCTACCACTTCTTCTATGATGGGGTCATTGAGTGAGGGAATTGTTACTTCTTCATTATTATAAAATCGCCATGACGCTTGGACTTGACTCCATCCATCTGTCTCCAATACTAGGTTCATTCCACTTTGGCTTTTATGTTTTGTATTCATCTCACCTCTTACTAACTTCTGATATCTTTTTTTAGTCTTTGATTCATGTCTTTTCTTTTACTTGTATAATAGCACTTTTTCTTTTGAGTTAGTTGTGTAGAAAGGTATGGCTATACCCCTGCTTTTTATCCCCATGAAGCACTGCCTTTGGCAAAAGCCTCTCAGACGATGAGTTTTAATTCTCTTTCCCAATGGGACAGCTACGCAAAGACCCTGTAGCCTCTTGGACTTCGCTAGGATTACGCATCAATCCCAAACTCCAACTCAAGCTAACCTTCTTGACATTGTGGGCGGTAGCCACTGCACAAAGTAGGTTTGGCGTGCAGGCACTCAAAAGTTTCAAGAAGCCTATCAACAGAATCCTACACGCTTTTACTTTGCTTGCTCATGTTTT
>JAUZSQ010000033.1 GCA_030949325.1 Sulfurovum sp. | reverse complement strand
ATATTATAAATATCAGAATCATCATACAAAGCATCCATTTTTGAAGACGGATAAAGTACGTTATCACTTCGATTGGCTGTATAGCTTAATCTGAGTTCTTGTGTATCACTAATATCCCAAAATATTTTTGCCATAAGCGTTTGCTTAGTAAAGGCATCCAACTCTTGGTATTTGTCTTGGTACTGTGTTACCGCAGAGACTAAGCCTTTGGCAATATTGTCTGCAATTTGACCTACAAAGTCATTGCCATTGCCATCTTCATATTGTCCACCCGTCTCACTTGAACCCGAAAGTAAAAATCTTACACTGTCCGTTCCACCTGTAAGAGAGAACGCCCCTTTTTGGTATCCAAAGCTTCCGACACCCACATTGACTTCTCCTTCAAACGCTTTGGAAGGTTTGAGTGTATGGACTTGAATAGCAGCTGAAAGTACCCCAAAATCTTCGACATTGAAAGGTCCTTCATTAATTTCTATATAATCTACATTGTTCGTAAGCACATGAGAAATAGGAGGGTCCATTCTATTAGGACAGGCACCATGGACTTTTACACCATCAATCGTCACAGAAATATTGTCTTTTTTTTTGTCCTCTTACACGAATATCATTGGCAATACCCGAACGTCTGACAAGTGAGACCGAAGGAGATTGGCGAAACAATGCTTCACCTAAATCTGCTGATTTTATCTCTTCACCACTCACATCTTTGACCAACTTTGTACCCACGGTAGTCTCAACCATAATCGTGCCTAGTTCTATACTCTCTGCGTATAATACCATAGGGTATATTATCGACATTGCGATAGCTTTTTTCATCTGTATTCACTCCTAAACTAAATTTGGGTTATTGTACACTAGGAGTGTTAATCTTCTATTAATTAGGTATAACTCTTATCGTATTTGGTACTGTAGAGGTATATTTACCGTATAAGGCAAAGAGATAGGGATATTTTTGACATTCATAGGAAATGCCTTTTTCACAGCCTTTCGTGCTGAACCATGAAATATTTTGGCACCTGTGACAGTAATATTGCTCACCTGCCCATTTTTTAATATCGTAAACCTCACCTTGACCGTCCCCTCCATACGCCTTCTTTTGGCGACACTTGGATACGACTTATATTTCTCAATCTTCGACCTTATCTTAGCCCAAAAGGCATTTTTTTGTGCAGAAGATGCCTGAACACGTTTGGATGCTGTAGATTTTTGCGTGGTTCGGATAGGTTGTTTGCGTTTTGGTGGTAGCTTTTTTGATAACCTTTTTGGTAACCTTTTTGGTGACCTTTTTAGGCACCTTCTTTTTGACGATTTTAGGTTTCATTATTTTTTTTGCTACTATCTTTTTCGGAACTACTTTTTTGATAGGCTTTACCATAGGTTGTAGCTTTGGCTTTGGCTTTGGCTTTTCTATGGGCTTGACTATAGGTTTGGGAGGTAGTATCACTTCAGGTACAAAAGTAGAAAGAGACATTTGTATCGTATCTTGCTTTGTTATCTCTACTGTTTTAGTAGAGATATACTTGGTCGTTTCAAAATAATAGAATAGGCCTACAATCCCTACATAAAACAAGGTAGTCAAGCTATAGGCTGTAAAGTGACGGGGACCATTTCTTTGCATATCTACTCTTTTTAACAAACATTATGACCAAAATATGTTAAGCAAGTGTTAATAGAAATTTATTTTTCAGTACTATCTTTGCCTTTATTTTTATACTCCTTTCTTATCAAACATAATCACATAAAGCCCTGGAAGAACAAGTAATGTGAGTATCGTCGAAGAGAGTATCCCTCCTGTAACCACTACAGAAAGAGGGTATTGTATTTCTGAACCTACCCCTGTGGCATACAAGAGTGGCAAAATACCAAAGAGTGTGGTAAAGGCTGTCATGAGTACGGGTCTTAGTCTCAGTAGCGTAGCATCTTTGACCAAATCTTTCATGGGTATATCAGGAAATTTCTTACGCAAGTCATCTATAAAAGAGACTAGGACAATACCGTTGAGTATGGCTATAGCAAAAATAGCGATGAAGCCCACGATGGCAGAGACACTCAAATACTCACCAGAGAAGAGCAAACTAGCCATACCTCCCATGAGTCCCAAAGGAACGCCTAGCAAGATGAGAAAGGCTTTTTTGAAAGAATTAAATGCCGTATAGAGTAACAATAAAATGAGTAATAGCGTAATAGGTATAATCATAGTTAATGTTTGTGTGGCTTCTTGCATATTTTTGAAATCACCTGCCCATTTGATATAGTATCCATCAGGGATGTTTACTTGTGTTTTTATCTTGCTATCAGCTTCTTCTACAAAGGTGGCTATATCACGCCCCTCAACTTCTAAAGAAAGTACCATATAACGGCTCAAGTCTTCACGCTTGATAAAGGCAGGACCTTGTACGACGCTAATATCACAGACTTCTTCTAGGGAGACTACCTTACCTGTATTGGAGCGTAAGATGAGTGTTTTGATACTCTGTATATCTTGTTTGGCATGTTTTAATTTGGCCACGATAGCAAAGCGTTTGACCCCTTCTATCTTTTGAGTAACGGCTTCTTCTCCTATGCCATAACGGATGACTTGCATCACATCTTCAACATTGAGTCCATAGCGTGAGAGTGCTAAGTAGTTGGGTTTGATGTTGATTTGAGCTTGACCTAGCTGTGTTTCTACTTCGGCATGGTCGAGTCCTTTTATAGATTGTAATACCTTCGCGATTTCTGAGGCAATTTGTGACATAACTTTTTGGTCTTCTCCATAAATCTTGACGGCAAGTTCTGCACTCACCCCTTCGAGTAGCTCTTCTATACGCATAGCAATAGGTTGTGTGGAAATAAATTGTAAATACGTAAACTTCTCTTTGAGCTTGCGGGTCATTTCTTTGTCAAGTTGAGGTATGGCTTCAAATTCAGGGTCAAGAGTGAGGAGTATTTCCATATAATTGGCTTGTGCCGTCTCACCCTTTTCACTTCTACCTATCATAGAGAGTACTGAAAGTACTTTTTTGGGATAGGTTTGAAGTATAAAGTTTTCTATGGCTTGTGCATTTTGCACACTTTGGGTGAGTGCCGTCCCTGGAATAGCGATGACCCTATACATAATGGTCTCTTCGTTGAGTTCTGGCATAAATTCTCGCCCTTGTTGGCTCAGTTGAGCTACTAAGACAAAAAATATCAAAAAGGTCAAAAATACCAACTTTTTTGCATGATGTAAAGCAAATACCAAAAGTGGGGTATAGAGGAAGGTAATCCCTCTCATCAAAGGACTATTTGCTTGTTTGCCCTGTTTGAGTAGCATATAGGAGAGTACAGGTACCAGCAATAGTGCTACGGCTAAAGAACCTAGCATGACAAAGACAATGTCTAGTGCCATAGGAGTATAGAGCTTTCCAGCAAGTCCTTCAAGACTAAGTAGAGAATGAACACCACGGCAATAATAAGCAAGGCAAAAAGTACAGGTTTGGCTACCTCAGCTGTGGCTTCTGCGATAACGGAACTTCGTGAAGCCTTAGGATTGTCATGCAAGAGTCTAAAACTATTTTCTACGACGACTATGGTGCCATCAACTATCATACCAATGGCAATGGCTAGTCCACTCAGACTCATCAGGTTTGCCGAAATACCATACTTTTGCATCATCAAAAATGCGATAAGCAAAGAAATAGGCAAGGAGATGATAACAATAAATGCCGAACGTAATTCAAACAAAAATAAAAAGAGTATAATCGCAACAAGTATCGACCCTGTAAGCAGGGCAGAGGTCATGGTAGAGACAGCTTTGTGTGTTATCTCTGTTCTATCATAAACGATTTCTAGACTTACGCCTTTGGGTAGGGCTGACTCAACCAAGGGCATCTTTTGCTTGATGAGTTCTACAACCTTAGCTGCATTGGTACCAGAGCGTTGAAGTACCATACCAAAGACTCTTTCTTTACCATCTATACTCACTGCCCCAAAACGAGGGGCTTTACCTTCTTGCACTGTGGCTACATCGTCAATAGTAACGACCTTAGCATTTTGGGTGCGTATGACTGTATTGCGTATGTCATCCATCGTTTCATAGAGTCCTGCACCCCGTATAAGGTACTGTTCTGAATTCCATTCTAAATATTGACCTCCAACGGATTGGTTACTCTTTTCAAGGGCTTCTATCACTTGGGCATAGGTGACATCAAGAGCTTGGAGATGCTTAGGGTCTAAGAGTACCTCATATTGCTTTTGATACCCCCCCCAAGAAATAACCTCTTCTCTACACCATCGACAGCCTTCAGTAGGGGAGTGACTGCATATTCATGTATTTCACGTAATACACTGGGACTATAAAGGTTTTCTTTATCTTCTAGGGCATACCAAAGTACTTGTCCCAAACCTGTGGTATTGGGTCCCATCACGGGAACACCCCAGCCTTTGGGAATATCTATGGTATTGAGTCTTTCTGTGACAAGTTGGCGTAACAAGTAGGTATCATAACCGTCTTCAAAAAAAATCGATACATAAGAGAGTCCAAACATAGAGTTAGAAAGTATCATCTTTACCCCAGGTAACCCTGACATAGCAGCTTCTATGGGGTAGGTAATGAGCTTTTCTATATCTCCTGCCCCATTACCGACACTTTCAGTATAAATGACTACCTGTTTGGGTGTAATATCTGGAAAGGCATCTATAGGAATAGTTTTATAGGCGTTATATCCAAATCCTGAAATAGCAATAAAAAGTGCGAGTATGAGAAATTTATACTGTATAAGTAATTCAAAAAAATGTTTCATAGTACTCTCCTAATGACCGTGTTCGCCAAGTGAAGACTTCAGCATCATAGACTTTACAAAATACACGCCCTCAGAGACATATTCTTCTCCTGCATGAATGCCCTGTACTGCTACCTCGTCACCACTATAAGCGATAATTTCAACAATTTTTCTCTCATAGGGAGAAGCTTCATCATGTGCATCTTTTTCATCATGCTCGTCATGGTCGTCATGTGCATCTTTTTCATCATGTGCATCATGGTCGTCATGTGCATCTTTTTCATCATGTGCATCATGGTCGTCATGTTTTTCACCTTTATGTGTTTCGTCCTCATGATGTGCTTCGGTAAAGACCACCCACTCTCCCTGAAAAAGTGTCAATGCCGACTTTTTTACCATGATAGCATTTTGATAGGGTTCAAGGGATATTTGCATCTCTACAAAGGCATTGATGAGCATATTTTTGGGTACTTCTTTCATCATAAAGAGTACTTTGGCTCGTTGCGTTTTTTCATCAATACTAGGTAAAAGTTGAATAAACTGGGCTTCGTAAGATGTGCCTAATACAGAGATAAAGGCTTTGGTATTTGGACTCACGAGTATAGCATCACGCGTACTAATAAAGGCTATAGCATAATACGCTTCTTGATTGACCAAAGACATAAGCGTGTCTTCGGCATTTACATTAGAATGAAGAGGTATGTATATTTCCCCAACGATACCGTCTCCATGAGCATAAAGTACAAATTGGTCTGTGGCTTTTGTAATACTTGATACTTTCACCCCTAGTGATTTGAGTTGAGATTCAAGAGCATTTTGCTTGGAAAGTATCTCTTCTATTTCAATAATTTTTTGATTGAGTTCATTTTGAGAAGTCAAACCTTTTTTATAAAGTTTTTTGGTACTAGACAACTGCTCTTTTGCTGCTTTTGATTGTTGCTTCATCGCTACATACTCAGCAGACATACGAGAAAGGTCGATAGATTCAATCAGTACTACTTTATCACCTTTTTGGACTTCTTGTCCTGTGGTCACAAAATATTTTTCAACATGCCCAGGAAGGCGTGAGACTATTTTTTGTTTTTGTTCTGAGAGTTGGGTAATTTGTGCATTGGTTTGTATGATTTTACCCAGTGGTTTGAGCTTGGCATGAGAAGTGACAATAAAGTGTTCTTGTGTAGCAAAAGCCCATAAGGGCAAAAGTAAAAGTAAAAATCTAGTCATGGTATCCTCCTTGCAAAAAACGTAAGGTTATTTTTTGTATATTGATAATTTTATGTGTTTGAAGTAAAGCTTTTTTGGTCTGAATGAGTTTATTTTTGGCAGTCATAAGTTGGAAAAGAGAGCCTTTTGCTATCTTGTAGCCTTTGGTCAGTAGTAGCGTCAACTCTTCTTGTTCTTTTTGTAGAGATTTTAGAGACATATACTGCTGATATAGCTCTTTAAGGGCAGATTTTATCATCTGTTTTTGGGAATCTATCGTCATAGCTAACTGCTCTTTATCAAGCGCTACCTGTTGCATTTTGAGTTTGCTTAGCATACGCTCTTGCTTTCTATCATGATAGATATTTAGAGGTATATTTACACCTATTCTTAGGATAGATTGCTCAGACTCTTGTTCTATGCCTCCATAAACATCATAGCTCTGTAAAGCACTTTTATTGAGGGTATAATCACTTTGATAGATTTTTTGTTTTGCTTGGAGTACACGCTGTGAAGCACTCACTTTACTACTATGCTTCGTTTTTGATGAGACTGAATAAATAAACTTTTTTTCTAAGGAAACCTTTTTTGTCAATCCTGCTAGAGCCAATAATTGAAAATACAGTGCATTTTTATCTTGTTTGGTACTATACATTTGTGTCTTGAGTGTGAGTGTTTGGGTACGTGCTTGAAGGTAAGCGACTTTATTTTCTGAACCACTTTCGTATCGTTCTTTGACCATCTGTGATACTTCATTGGAGAGTGTATATTCTTGTTGTAAAAGAGAAAGTAATTTATTTTGAAAGACATACTGTGTATAAAGGTTTTCAAGGGTTTTAACATAGCCTGACTTTCCTTCTCTTATGTAAGCTTGGGTGAGTAAAGCGTTGGCATTGGCTTTTTCTTCAAGTCCATGCATATAACTGTTGGTACGGATATTCTGACTAGCAGATACAGCGTAGCCAAAGCTATTGTTTCTTGTCGTATCAAAGCCTGAAGCTTCTACTGTCAACATAGGGTTAGAGATTCGCAAAAAAATGTTATTTTCTTGTTCTGTGGTATCAGAAGCGAGTGCTTGGCTTTTGAGTATCTTGGAGTGTTTGAGAGTCTGTGTTTTAAATACTTGATAGCTCATACCAAAAAGGTAGAGTGAAAAAGCGAAAAAAAACATAATAATTTTATGCATAATAATTTCCTGTAAAATAAATAATAATAAAGTGTTGTGTATAGAGCGAAGTGTAAAGGGACGTACTAAGAGATAGGTGGTTTGTTCGAGCGTTCTTTCGATGGAGGAGAATAAGCAGTGATTTTAATAGAAAGGATGTTGCTATAATGTGTATTATCAAATGCTAGGGTCAATACTTGGATAATACCCACAAAATGAAAGCAATGGTGCATAGTACATAAATCAGAACTATCGACTACTTTAGTATTACTGATAGTCAGAGACTCATAAAGGCTAGTATTGTGACAATCGTCACAATCATCTAGTACAGCAATAATCGAAGCATGGGCGATATTGAAAGACAATACAAATAAGAGTAAAAACTTTATCAGTTTATATTTCAATTGATGCTCCTTTATGAATTTGGCTAAGTATAGCCAAAGAAGGTTAATAGAAATTTATTGCCTCGCCTTGACATAGGGTTTGACTAAAAAATACCCCACAAATCCCCATAATATCACTGAACTCATCATAGCAATGAGTCCTGCTTCTTCTCCTAAATGTATCAAGCTCAGAGGGTCTATAGATTGGGCATCAAAGAGGGTGTCTAGACCTAATCCAAAGAGTATGCTCCCCACGATAATACTGCCAAGGTAGATGTATAAAGAACGTAAACCTAGCATCTTTTTGACCACACCAATGGTCACGGTATTCGTAGCTGGTCCAGCACTCAAAAATACAAAAGCCGCCCCAGCACTCACCCCAGAGAGCATAAGAGCTGCTGCGATGGGTAGTGAAGCTGTAGCACAAACATACATCGGTACGGCAATAGCCACGACAATAAGATAAGAAAGCCATGAGTATTCTAGGAGTAAGGCACTCAAATTTGAAGGCATGGCTACAGTAATCAATGCCCCAATGATTAAACCCCAAAACAGTGGTTTGGCAATGTCTCCTAGTAAGGTAATAAAGGCATATTTGATGGCTCTTAGCAGTGAAAAGGTTTTTTTGAGTACTAGCCTGTGAGGCTGTTGAAGCACAACAACTTTTTACACCAGTCGTAGTTGTAGTAAACATCGTTTTGGGTTTGGCTTCTATGACCTCATCTTTATCAAAAATATTGGTCAAAATACCTGCGACGGTCGCTATAATCATAGAAGTAAACACACGATACACCGTAAATATCCAACCAAATATCCCATAGGTTGCCAAGATAGAATCTACACCAGTAATAGGTGTAGAGATGAGAAAGGAAAGCGTAGCCCCTTTACTTGCCCCACTTTTTTTGATACTCGTAGCCAAAGGAATGACCCCACACGAACACACAGGCAGAGGAATACCAAAGAGTGTAGATTTGATAACAGAGAGAATATTCTCTTTGCCTAAATGCTTCGTAACCAATGTTTCAGGGACTAATTCATGTAAAATCCCTGCAAAAAAGCAACCCAAATAAAATATAAGGTGCCATAGCATTGCTTAAATCTATCAAACTCTCTATAAAAAGTAAAATCCATTCCATACTATTGAGCCTTTCTTTGTTACTATTTTACATTGAACCCATTGAACCCATTGAACGTTTACGCTCAGCAATATAAGCGGTTAAATCTGTTCTTACCCCATCACAAGCACTTGTGGCTAAGATAGCTTCTGCTCTCGCTGAATGGTCATTATTGAGAACACCTTGTGCAAAGAAATCACCACTGACTACATCAGCATGTGCCGAAATAACCTCATAGGCACATGCTGTAGAGGCATTTTTACTCACAATGACATTGGTACTACTTTTTTCAACATTGGTTGTATAATATTTATTGAATTTCATGTACGCTTCCATCACGAAAAGGGTATCAAAGGCTCTAGGGTTTCTATCTTCTTCTAATGCCTTGTCCATAAATTCTATATGACCGACTAATTTTTCTGCTCCCTCTTCTGTATTCGCAGCGATGGTCCAGTTGATACTCTTGGCATTGGCATCTTTGGTAGGTGCTGGGGTTTGGTTGCTTCCATGTTCTGTATAATTGGCATGATTGACTCTAAGATATGGAATATTTGACCCCTCCTCATTATCTATGTTGCCTTGATTTCCCATGTTGTCTTGATTGCTTCCATTTCCAGAAGAGGAATTACTGCCACATCCTACGAGTAATGCTGAGGCTAAGAGTGAAAATCCTAATGTCTTGACGTATGTATTTCTATTCATAATTGAACCTTTTCGTTTAAGTTTATGTATAATTATAGCATACTACTGTGTAGCTACTGTGTATATATCTAGCTAAACATTAGGGTAAATGTTGTACCTTTATCCAGTGTAGATTCTAGTCCTATTTCAATGTCATATTCATCGCAAATATTTTTGACAATACTAAGCCCTACACCAAAGCCTCCAGAATATTCCGTCCCTCGCTTAAATTTGACAAAGATTTCTTTTTGTTTCTCTTCTGCTATACCTATGCCTTCATCTTCAATCGTAAAATGATTTTCTTTGAGTATAAGTCTAATCTTTGAATGGGGAGAAGAATATTTGATAGCATTACCAATAAGGTTTCCAAAAAGCAAGGTAGCTGGGGTTTGGGGCATAGAAAAGAGGGTCTTTTCTAAAGAGATTTCAAAAGTGATACGCTTTATCTCTGCTAAAGGACTATAATAAAGTACACTTTTTTCTAATATGTCTTCTAAGTTTATTTGGCTACTTGTATCCTTTTTATTGGCAAAGTTAAGATAAGTGAGAGCATGATAAATATCATATAACTGCTTGGTACTAATAGAGATATTTTTCATCGTTTTACCAGAATATTCTCCGAGTTTTAGTGCTTGATTCGTTGCCATGCTAAGGGAGGTAATCGGGGTATTGAGTTCATGGGTAATATCATTGATAAAACGCTCTATCTGTACAATCCTCTGACGCATAGGTCTCATAAATAATGAAGAAAGTATCCATGCTATGATAACGATAAACAAGGAGGCTAGTGCCAAAACTCTGGCTATCAGGGTTTGTAGGTTTTGTATATCTTTGCCGAGCATATTGGATTGAACGACGATATAGCATATATTTAAATGCTCATATGAAGCATCTGAAATGAGTATATTATAACTATTTTGCTCAAAATAGCCTACTTCTATGGGTAAGTTTTGGACGAGTAATTCTCCTTCTAATACTTCCATTTTGGTATTGAGCAGTGCGAGTGTGATATCTTTTGGGGTTTTCATATGAGGTAAACTACGCTTTTCCATGTGTGCGATAATAATGCTACCTGCTTTTTTATCGGCTAAATGTCCTAGCCTATAATAGGTCTCATTTTCCAAAGCACTTTTTTGAGCAGTATAATACCAATAGGCTATAAAAAATATAGCAAATAAAGAAGTCAAAATATACAGTCCCAAAAAGGAATAAAAGGATTTTTTTTCAAGACTATTCATAACGGTAACCTAGCCCTCTTTGTGTGCTAATCTTTTCTGCTCCAATAACTTCTCTGAGGCATCTTATATACGAACGCAAGGTAGCATCCGTAGGCATGGCATCAAATTCCCAAATGTTTTGTATTAATTCGTCTTTGGAAATCATTTGATGAGGATGTGAGATAAAATAGTCCAATATTTCTGCTTCTTTGGGTCGTAAATTATGGCTTATCTTACCTACTTTTACACTTTTTTGTGAGGGTAAATACACAACATGTTCACTGATTTTTATAGAAATATCTTGTTCTATATGAAAGAGTATTTTACTTTTTTCTATACGCAACTTCAATTCTTCTAGCTCAAAAGGTTTGCGTATATAATCATGAGCCCCTGCGTCAAAACTTTTTTTGAGATAGCTCATATCTTCATAGGCTGTGATAACAATAGCAGGGGTTCTGTCAGAAAAACTTCTCAAGGTTTCTAGTAGTTCTATGCCACTCTTCCCTGGCACATTGATATCAAAGATGAAAAGGTCATAGCTATAGTCATCAATAAAGGATTGGGCTTCTTCAGAGTCAAAAGCCCTATCTATACAATAATAACTTCGTAAATAATCACTTATAATATCCCCTAAAACGGGGTCGTCTTCCATCAATAATATTTTCATATTTTTTCCTTAGGCGATATTATAGCCAAATGCAATATACACATTGCCTACACATTGCCTACACATAAAAAGTATATTCTTCTCTTATCAAACAAGGATAACAAGATGAAAATACACCAAACCTATAAAATGCTTTCTATATCACTAATAGCCTCTGCCGTACTCGTCGGTTGTGGAAGCTCAGACAATACAAACTCACAAGTAAATGTATCAGAATATTTATCTTTGAGTACTTTACCCACACTCAATATCTTACTACTATGCTAGATGAAGATGCTAACTCAGCCGATGGAAAGTCACGCTATACTTTAACAGAAAATCAAACGGTACTCCTTGTCCAAGATAGAAGATTTGCAGGTATGCCCAATGATGCAGTGAGAACTTTAATGTATATGGATATGGCAATGGATAGCGATGGAATGCTAGGGGATACGGTACTCGTCAATGGTTCAGTCCTGCCTAAACAAGATGTGGCAAATACCTTACATCGTTATAGACTTTACAATGTTTCTAATGCAAGAACATATAAGTTTGCTTTGAGTGATGGTAGTAAATTTACTATTGTAGGTACAGCAGGTATCATGGGATATTTTAGAGTAGGAGATAGTGGTATCCTTGGCACTCAATAATCAAAGAGTCATAGGACTAGATGCATTTAAAGGCTGGGCGATTGTCTTTATGCTACTTTATCATATTTCCTATGATTTAAATTATTTTTCCTATATTGAGATAGATATGCATAGAGATAGTTTTTGGATTTATAGCCGTTATCTTATTGTAAGTATGTTTTTATTGGCAGTGGGAATGAGTTTATCTCTGGGTCACCATACAAAGATACAATGGCACAAAGTATATCGTCGTATCCTCTTTTTGGGAGGAGCATCGTTACTGATTACTATCAGTACTAGTATCATTTTTCCTCAGACATGGGTGTATTTTGGTATTTTACATTTTATACTTTTGGCTTCTGTTATGGGATTGGTCTTTATTCCTTACCCTTTCTTGTCTTTTTCTGTGGCATTTATTATTTTATTGGGTCATATTTTAGGCTGGTTACATTTGCATTGGCTTTTTTTCTTTATTAAAAGAACCTCTTTCTCTACCTCAATATACAGAAGACTTAGTAGGAGTAGTCCCTTGGTTTGCTGTTGTACTTATCGGGATTGGTATTGGCAGCAGGGGTTATACTCACATAGTATTCCAAAATAATTTTTTTGCTTCTAGCTCAAGATATAATCTTATATTAAGGTTATTAGGTAGATATGCTTTAGTCCTTTATTTAGTACATCAGCCTTTATTTTTTGGTTTATTTATTGTATTAAGCTATCTATGAGAAACAAGTGTATAGATATACACACTTTATACACACTTTATACACACTTTAGTAGTATTATTTAAAAGTATAATATAATTATATTATATAATTAATTTAAAAAGGGTTTAATATGAAAAAGATATTAACAGTGTCAGTATCAACTTTAGCTGTCTTTATGGCTGTGGGTTGTGGGAGTAGTAATGGGTCACAAACAGGACAAGCATACTACATAGATGCCGCTGTAAGTGGGGTAGAGTATGTGTGTGGTAATCAATCAGGTACCACAGGAGCAGATGGGTCTTTTGTCTTTGAAGTAGGAGAAGGATGTGTTTTCTCTTTAGGCGATATGCCACTACGATCCGTTGATACTACACTTTTATCTGATGGTCAAAATGTTTATGAACAAGATATAACCATTGCACAGATATTACAATCTATGGATGCTGATGGTGATGCAAGTAATGGTATCAGTATTCCTGCAAATACTGTAGAAGCTTTAGCCAATGAGGGTATTACTTCTTTACCGAGTACACAAGCTGAGTTAGATGTAATGTTGGAAGTCATTGCTAGTAATGGTGGACGAGAAGTAGGAAAAGCAGAAGCACAGCAACATCTTGACGACACACGAGAAAAAGCAGAGGCAGAAGCAATTAATAATCAAGGACCAGATGGAGAAACACTAGATGGAGACCGTCCAACAGAAGGACCTAATGGAGAAACACCAGATGGAGACCGTCCAACAGAAGGACCTAATGGAGAAACACCAGATGGAGACCGTCCAACAGAAGGACCTAATGGAGAAACACCAGATGGAGACCGTCCAACAGAAGGACCTAATGGAGAAACACCAGATGAAGACCGTCCAACAGAAGGACCTAATGGAGAAACACCAGATAATACTTTAATGAATTTATAAATACTATACATCTCAAACCATCATTTTCTATATGATGGTTTGATACACTCTTTCTTTCTCTGTTTCCTTCATCCGTACTTTACACAGTTCATACACACTTTAGCAGTAAAATTAAAGTATAATATCGATACAAAGGAACATAAAATGCAAAGAAGAACATTTGTCAAAGGCATGGTAGCTACTTCTATGATGGGGATAGCTACTACAAATATAGAAGCCAAAACTTCAGGTAAGTCTATCAATAACAGTAATATCCTCACAGGTAATGAATTTTTCTTAGACATTGACTATACATCAGTAAATATCACAGGAAACAATGCTGTAGCTACTACGGTAAACGGACAAATCTCTGGACCTACTTTGGTTTGGAATGAGGGTGAGACAGTGACGCTTCATGTGACCAACCATCTGAAAAAGGATTCTTCTATCCACTGGCATGGTATCATCTTGCCAACGCAAATGGATGGTGTACCTGGTCTTAGCTTTGATGGTATTGCTCCAGGTAAGACTTTTACGTACAAGTTTAAAGTACAGCAACACGGGACGTATTGGTATCATAGCCATTCAGGATTTCAAGAGCAAACAGGTGTCTATGGTGCGATAGTCATCAATGCAAAGAAAAAAGAGCCTTTTAAGTATGACAAAGATTATGTGGTACAGCTCTCTGATTGGAGTGATGAAAAACCAAGTGCTATGTATAAAAAACTTAAACAAATGGGTGACTACTACAACTTTTCACAAAGGACTGTAGGTACATTCTTTGATGAGGTAAAAGACAAAGGTTTAGCCTCTGCATTTTCAGATAGGAAAATGTGGAATGAGATGCGTATGAGTGATGGAGATCTTTCTGACATTACAGGATATACCTATACCTATTTGATGAATGGTAAAAACCCTGCTACACAATTTAAAGCACTCTTTAGAAAAGGTGAAAAGATACGACTTCGTTTTGTAAATGCAGCTGCTATGACATTCTTTGATGTGCGTATTCCTGGACTCAAGATGACAGTAGTTGCTGCAGATGGAAATTATGTCCAGCCTGTAAGCATTGATGAGTTTCGTATCGGTGTAGCTGAGACTTATGATGTG